>JAFVHC010000173.1 GCA_017474705.1 Bacillota bacterium | reverse complement strand
TCGTACAGCAACGTCAGATGAAACAGATCAGTTTTTGCATTTCTACTATAGAAAAAATCGGACAGCACGTAGGATATCCTTTTCGTACCACCGCGGATCCCCTGCGCTAAGATCGGTCTTTGTTTCAAAAGGCGATCGCAAAAGTATCTGGCTGTCTGCTGCAATGCAAGGTTTTTAAGGAACAGCCCTGCACCAGTTTCTTCCGCGATCCCAGACAAAGTATCCATCAGTCCCTCATATTCAGGGATATATGTCTGGACAGCATTCTCAGCGGTCTCCCGGAACTTTTCTTCCAGAGCACCTGATTCCGGCATCTTTTCAGAAAGGTAAAACAGCGTGCTCATGAAAGATGCCGTATCCGATGCTGCAGACTGGACCGCATCATAGATATACACGGTCCGAATGATGAAAAGAAATGGCAGAAGCACTACGAATGCGACAGGAACGACGATCGACGCCTCCACAGTCAGGGATCCATGTTTCCACTTCATGTATATCCATACTCTCCTTTTGCCTGGTACTTTCTTCCATTGACTATATAGCTGCAGGCTGCCCGGAAAGCAACAGGCATCTGCTCCAGGCGGATCGGAACACCTGTCCAGCGGCCAAGGTTCAGCTGGATCAGATCCATGATACGGCTGTTCAGCGTATGTTTGGGCAGACAGTACAAAAGGATCTTGATATGATCTTCATACGGCAGTCCTTTTGTCTCCGACCCCGCATGGGTCCATTTATCCTTTTCTTCCTTCCATTCCTTCAATGACAGGTTTCGGAGATCCGTGTGCCAGGATCCGGCGCTTTTCATGATCGGGACCTTCCCACCATGGATCAGGATCTCATAATCACTCAGCGACTCCACTCCTGCCCAGATCGCTGTGATCAAGGCTTCCAGTACCAGATCGCCCCAACCGGGGGCCAGGATGCCGCCCACAGCAGACATACTTTTGATCACTTCTTTTTTCTCTGCATTCGTACTCAAAAACCAGAGATTGCTGAGCATGCGCAGTCCAATGATCTCCAGCCGCACCATCTGACAGTTCCGAAGATCTTTTCCATACCCGATGAGCAGATACTCCTGCTCTGCCACAAAGACACCGGTCCTTTTCTCCCGCGCACGCAGAGAACGGACCGGTTTTCCTTTTTCATCCTGGATGTAGATCTGTTCCCGTAGGTTTCTGAACATACCGGCTGCATATTCAACAGTATAGACTCTGTCCAGGATCTTCCGGGGGGCATCATCCAGTGTCTGCCGTGCCAGCTTGGACAGTTCAGTCAGTGAAAGGCCGGATCTGTCCTGACGCGGCAGTGTATGCGAAGGGAGCTCCGCGCGCATACTGTCATTGACAGCTTCTTCTTTTCCCACGTAAGAGGAAAGATCCGTAACGTAATCCTGCAATTCTCTCCAGAGTTTCCTCCACGACGACGTTCCATTCTGGACCGGCCGCAGCTCATAAGCAACATACAAGTCTGTACGATACTGCAGTAACGCACCGGCGGATACGATATCAGCTGCTTCGCCTTCATCCAGCAGATCGTTCAAAGCACGTTCCCCTTGCCTGATACATTGCAGGTCCTCTTCCAGGATCTTTTGTATCTCCCTATCTTCCGACTGCCCTGTATGCAGTGAAGCAAGCATTTTTCGGATCTCTGTTTTCTGCTCCTCCGTCTCTGCCTTGTCCAACATCTCTTCCAGCTCAGGCCGAATCTTCCGTCCTTCCGTCTGCAGTTCTGTCCACGCTTGCAGCGCTTCTTCCGTTACGTCTGCAAAGCGTTCCGCACGCTCACGCCACGCAGCAACAGCAGAAACCTTTTCTTGTGGATCTTCCGCCAGTAATTCCTGGTAAGAAGCCTTGCTCCATTCCTCATCCCAGAATCTTTTGACACAAACGTCATCCTGTCCGCCATAAGCATCGATACCTTCCAACGCTGTTATAAAAGCAGAAAAAAGTGCTGCGTACTGCTCCGTGCATTCGCTCAGACTGATCTGCTGATCGATCACTTCTGAAACGTCGCCGATCTCCTGAAACTGATCCAACAGATCGGTATACTGCTCGATCACACGCAAAGGCATCCTGTATTCCATGAACGTTCTGATCTGTCCTTCAAAAGCAGCCGTATCCGTCAGCAGGCCGCTGGACGTATATGTGATATCCCGCACATGCTCCGACGCCAGGTTTTCTTTAAGGAAAAATATCAGATCCTCCTGGGCAGATGCTTCTGAAAGCAATGCAAACAACCCATATTCATGGTACAACTCATATACATATCCTGCCATGACACTTTTAGCGCACAGATCCATAGCCTGTCTGCCTCGGATCCCCGCCATCAGTGTCTGACTGACCGTATAGATCACGATCATGAACAGGATCACGGCGCTCATGATCATGCTGAAGAAGGCAGTCAGGCTGCCCGTTTTCTTACTTGTATATTTCGATTCAACCGCCTCCGAACCACTGCCCCTTCAGGAGCCCTGCTTCCTGTAAAGTACCCGCACATTCCCAGATCAGGTCGGTGATCCGGCAGAATGTTTCCGACTGAGACCCATATCCACGCACACATACTTCGATCTTCATGGGAAAGAACAGCGAAAAAATGCCATGGACTTTGATCTCGTGTGTGGGAAACATGAACCACCGTCCATGTTGTATCGTTATATCAGCTCCTCTCGACACCATGCTGTGCTTAAGGACCTGTCCGATATGAGCACGAATGGTTTCATCCGGAACCTGTGCCCGGCCTGCAATGATCCCCTCATTACAGGCCGCCTGCACATGTTCCAGTGTCATGAAATATAAAGCATACTGCAGAAAGACCATCAACAGCAGAAAGATCAACGGAAAGATCAAAGCCGCTTCTACCGTTGCCGTCCCCTTCAGCTTCATTTTGCCAGGGATGCGGGATCGAAACCGGAGCCCTGTGTCGAGATCGTTTTCAGCATGTTGCTGACAAAAGAAACGATCGTATTTTTGAATAAAAGCGCAAGTGCGATCAGCACACAAAGCAACAGTACCAATTCCAACGTTCCGAAGCCATCCTGATCCTCGCTCCAGGTCCGGATCCGGTCCAAAAACATCGAGTATAAAGCAATCATAGTCATCCTCCCAACTAAACTGTCATCGTCATCAGAGCCGGGCTCAGTACGATGATTATCACTACGATCAACATCATCATCAAGGGAAGCAGCAGTTTTGTATCCGCTTCTTCCGAGGCCTTTCTGGCCTGGTTCTTTCGGATCTCCCAGGATCGGTCATGCAGATCCTTCAGGTGCAGCAGCACATGATCATCCCCTCGTTTCCAGCTTGCGGTAAGGATCGAGGCGAACTGACGGATCTCCTGGACTTTCAGGTTCTCTGCCATGATCCTGACTGCTTTTCCAAAAGAATATCCTGTACGCATCCGGTTTTCTGCACGCAGCATCTCTTCAAACAAAGGATCCTGCACGTGATCCCGTTTCTTTTTCTCACGATAATCCGCATCCATCTTTTCCCACGCTTTCATGATGCTCATTCCGGAACCCAAAAGTATCATGAACTGGTTGAGCATATCAGGATAGCTTCGGTAGATCCTTTTCCTTCGCTCCAGGGCCTTTTGCCGGATCCTGTACCGATACGACACGACAGGAAGGAATGGCAGCAGTCCTGTCCATAGATAATATACTTTCGGATCCGTTTGTCTATTCTGTCCTGCCGGTCTCCAGGTATATCGAACACCGTCCCTGTCCTCCGTGGGAAGAGTGACAGCATCCTCCGTAACGTATGCACCTTGATCCATCCGTTCCAACATATGGGCAACCTTCTCATCCAGTGTCTCCTGCCGTGGATCGATACGCAGCGGTATTTCGAACTCTTTATCTCTTCCGTATGCAGTAAGCAGGACCCGGATCCTCGTTTCTACAGACGTCGTGATGTCCTCCCAAAGGATCGCCCCCTGGGTATCGATCCACTCTGTCTCTACAGGAAAACATAGGACTTGTACGGATCCGATATCTTCAGGCCACTTCTCCCGCTTCAGATACTCAGTATCAAAATACTTTCGCACACGATCTTCAGCGGTATTCAGGATCCTCTCCGTTTCCACCTCTGAGGGCGTTTTTGAAGGGATACGGATACGCACCTTGTCCTGGATCTGTGTTTTCCCATCTTCGGCTTCCAATTCCAGCACGATGCTTGTATCCTCTGCACCAAATTCAGGTCTCTCAAGAGATACGTCCTTTGATCGAATCGACCTTGCCTGGTCCAGGTGTACCGCACCCAGACATAGAGTCGCCGCAAGGATCAGACTGCAATACCACAGTCCCCACCAAAAACGGATGTACGATCGTACCGCTTCATCCGGGTCCATATCCGCGTACAGGGCTGCTGCCTTCTCGGGCGGTACTTTTACTGACCGTCTTCGTACAAATCTTCCAGGAAGGAACCATCCGGCGTCCGCCATCATCTGAGGAAAAGTCTTCGGCCGTCTGTAGACCCATATGACCAGCAGACTGCACCATCCGCATAGAATGATCCCGATCCAGATACGCATGAACACCTCCTATAAGGCAATATCTGCCATATGTCTCGCAACCAGGATACTGGCTAAAGCAAGCAGCAGACAGATCGTCATGATCACCCGGCCTTGTAAGGTCACATATAAAGGCCGCACATAATCGGGCGACAATGTTGCCAGCATGCCGATGACTAATAGCGGCATCAGGTTCATGACGCGCTGTTCCGTCTTTTTCCTGGCCAACAGGACTTCCAGTTCCTGTCGGATCTCGATCTTTTCCTGCAGAAGCTGAGCGGTGTTTTCGATGACCTCGGTCATATCGCCCCGCGTACGTTTTGCGACGGCGATGATCTCAGCAAAGCTTCGGATGTCATCCGCTTCCGTCTCGGCAGCAAACTCCAGCAGCAGGTCCTCAAGGCGCCTGTGGAGCTTCATCTGCGCTGTCATGCTCTGATAGACCGGGGTCAATATCCGATAGATCTCTGCGTCCATATCCTGCGTCATGGTTGCAAAAGCGCTCTCCAATGACTGTCCTGCCCGGAGCGCCGTAGACAGTGCGTACAGGTTTTCTTTGAATTCCCACAGGATCTTTTGCTTTTTCCGCTCCTTGATATCCTTACGCTTGTACAACGGAAACAAGATAGCGGCTGGTACAGCTCCAAAAGCTGAGATCAGGGGGTCGCCATAAAACACCCTCAGGACCAAAGCAGTGAAAAAGGCTCCGGCAATGCCATAAAACAGCCAGTCTTTCCACGTCAACCGATAGCGGATCCGGGCTCTATTTCTGTTTGATCTTGACTTCATGTGCAGTTCGGATCAGTTGCTCCTCCTTTCTGGTAAACAGCGGCTCCATGACGACCTGCCCATCCCGCATGCCTTCCACCTGAACGATCTCCGTTAGCTGCCGTCTGCCATCCGGTCTGTGCGTCAGATAGACCATCAGATCGATGGCCGATGCGATCTGAGCCCGGATCGCTTCGATCGGAAAAGATGCGCCTTGCAGGACCATGCTCTCGATTCGCGAGATCATGTCCGCACAAGAATTGGCATGTCCGGTACTCAACGAGCCCTCATGACCTGTATTCATGGCCTGAAGCATATCGATCGCCTCCGCGCCACGGATCTCTCCGACGATGATCCTGTTGGGCCGCATGCGCAGACTGGTACGGATCAGATCCCGGATCGTGATCTCTCCCTTACCTTCGACACCTGCCTTTCTTGTTTCCAATGTGACCAGGTTCTCCAGGCCGGTAAGCTTCAGTTCGGCCGCGTCTTCGATCGTGATGATCCGCTCCTCCTTAGGAATGAATCCCGAAAGGATATTCAAAAACGTTGTCTTCCCCGAAGCCGTACCTCCGCAAATGAAGATATTGTAGCGTTCTCTCACGCGATCCTTCAGAAAATCGGCCGCTTCTTGTGTCAAAGTATCCCAGGCGATCAACTCTTCCATCGTGATCGGATCCTCACGGAATTTACGGATCGTCAGGATCGGACCGTTCAGCGCGATCGGTGGCAGGACCGCATTGACACGGGAGCCATCCTCAAGGCGCGCATCCACGATAGGATTGGATTCATTGACGATACGGTTCACCGTGCCTACGATCTGCTGGATCACATCTTCCAGTCGGGTCGCGGATTCAAACACTGTTTCCGTCCGGTAGAGACGGCCTTCTTTTTCGATGAAGATGTGATCCGGTCCGTTGACCATGATCTCCGTGATCTGCGGGTCCTCCAGGTATGGCTGCAGTACGTCCAGCCGCCGCATCGCATGGAAGATCCTCCGTCCGATCGAAACACGTTCCCGCACGTTGGTATAATCCTCATGCGCTTCCTGTGCCAGCACATGATAGATCGTCTGCTCCACGTCCGCATCCGTATATTCCTGCCTCATAGGCATGGCGCTTTGGACTTTCTGTTTCAGAGCCACATACTGGCTGGTATCATGTTCCGGCAAGATGTTCGACCTCCCGCAGCAGAGCACCTGCTTTTTTGTACCATTCCGTGTTTTGCTGGACCCATTTCAGTCCTTCTTTCTCCACAAAAAGGTCCTTTTCCCATGGCAGATCCCAGAGATCCTGCAATTTCCTTTCCCTGTTGCCTGCTCCGATCCGCACCTGCACGCTGTGCCCATCCTGCAGCAAAGACTCTTTATGCTTGCGCCGCAGCACGGAGGCCAGGTCCTCCCACTTGGCTCGTCCTGACGTGCCGCCTGCCCTGATCCAGATACGTGCATCGCAATTTTCAAGAACCGTCATCTGGAACGAAGTCAGACAGGTATCCAGGTCGCACACCACTACGTCGAAAGCTTTCCGCAAAACAGTCAGCAGCTGTTGTTGTTCTTCCGGCTCAAGGACCAGCAGATCTTCTCCCCCGTTGCACGGTTCGATAAAAAACATTTTCCTGCTTTGCATCGTTGTCATTTCCTTAAGGCAATTGGCAGCTTCCCTGGGCGGCAGCGTATCCAACAGCATGTTATATAGGAAATCCGAGAGATTATAGGCTGAATCCGATCGAAAGAACAGTCTCCATGAGGAGATGCTTTCCAGATCCAGATACAAGACCCGTTTTCCCTTTGCTGCCAACAGATCCGCCAGCGTCAACGCGAGCACGGTGGTGCCAGCCCCACCGGAAGGGGCATATACAGCAAGG
>JAFVHC010000172.1 GCA_017474705.1 Bacillota bacterium | reverse complement strand
TCGGCAGGAGCCTTACAAACAGGACATTTTTCTGGAGGCGCATAGCCTTCTGCTACATAACCACATACGCTGCAAACAAACTTCTTCATGGTTTGAGTCCTTTCTATAGACACATTTTGATAATAGCTTATCAATGCATATATTATACTTTGTTGGGCATGGGTTTGTCAATGATAACGAATCATATGAACCAATTTAGGCTTTACTTGATCTGCGGTAAAATGGATCCGAATAACGATCCTTTGCTATTTGTGTCCATCGGTTCATTGCTGCGCACTGTTTCCGAGTGGATACAAAACTTGAAATCGACAGATTCAGATCCAACAAATGGATCTGAAACAGTGCTTTCGCAGATTTGTATCCATCGATACGTGGTATTACTTTGGATCCTAAGAGAGCATCAAGTCTCTTCGGTGGATACAAATCGTACGATACGGGGTAATAGATCCAATCATTGGACCTAATGTTGAAATTACTGCGTTTATGTCCACTCATTTCTGCCTTACCCACTATTCGAAGTGGACACTATTTTCGTGAAACAGGCATATTGTTCCAAACCCTGGATTTAAATTGAACGATTGAAATAATAATGTCCATTCCGGGTAAAGTTCAATTCCTGCTCATCAAGTCTGTTTCTGACTCGGAGGCAACAAAGATACCATAGATCATATGCTCCGTCTGCCGGATATCAAATGGTTGGCTCAACGATTCCGACGTGATCAAAAGACGGTCCATCGGCAGCCATCCATTACGTACATAGATCCTTAGCTTATTAAGAGCATCATCAAGATAGTGGTCATCATCCATGATCCCAAAATGCTCATGGATATAGAGCGCTCCGGTTCTTGGATGCCTGATCGTAAAGTCCGGGTAATAGGTATGTCCGCCAACCTCTAAAGCACATTCATACCGGAAAGGAATTTTATATCTTTCATAAATGCTGCAGATCATCCACTCGCTTTTCGATCTGACTTTCACGCCTCCTGCAGAAGTATAGATTTTCTGCTCTGGATACGCAGGATTCGACGGGTAAGCTTCATGAGCCCATCGAATATCTTCATTCAACATATCTGACAAAAGCTCTCTCATAATGGGATTCTTCAACAAAGTCCTGGTCGAACGGCTTTTATCCTGACGGAGCTCCATCTCCAACAGAGCCAACTCCTGTGTCCATTCCCGCACCTGATAGTTTCGATACTTTTTCAGCGCCAGAGCCTTTGCCCGTTTTCGATCTTTTTTGTTGATATATGTTCTTTTCCCATACCGGACACAGTATACTCTGTCTCGGGTTTTATCTCTGATACATATGATCTCCCCCTCCGGCGCGGATTCGATCTCTTGTTGCGCTGAGGCGATCATTTTCCTTAACTCTTCAGCTCTTGCCTCCATTGCTTCTCTCTGCATGATTTCTGCCCTCCTTTCGCAATTTTTGACACGAAAAAACCCGGTGCTCTGTGGCACCGGGTCTTGGGATCAATCTTCGACTTCGACGACCTGTCTCTTGTTGTATGTTCCGCACTTCGGGCATACATGATGCGGCAGGATCAGAGCGCCGCACTTGCTGCACTTCGCCAGGTTCGGCGCAGTAAGCTTGTAGTTCGCCTGTCTCTTATTTCGTCTCGCGCGAGAAGTTCTGTTTTTTGGTCCGATAGCTCCCATTCGTAAACACCTCCTACTCTCAGAATAATGACTATTGTAGCAGACTTTTGAGTGCATCCCAGCGGGGATCCGTGTCGTCCTGCGAACAGCCGCAAGGTCCCTCATTGAGGTCCTTGCCACAGACGGGGCATAATCCCTGGCAATCCGCACGGCACAGAACCTTCATGGGAATGGCCATACAGATCTCGCTGTTGATCAGATCCGTCAGATCGATGACTTCGTCCTGATAGACTTCGACATCGTCGTCGCCGGATTCATTTTCCTGCCTGTCTGCAATGTATCGCTGTGTGATGTCGCTATGCAGGGGGACGTGTGTTGCCTTCGTACAGCGGCTGCAAGCCATCTGCACTGCGCCGTCCAGCGTTCCTTTGAACTCGATGATCCAACCGCCGATATGCCGAAGGGAACCTTCGATCGTGACTGGTGTGAGGAACCGGATGCGCTCGCCGCCCAGGATGAGCTGTTCCGGCTCGAGCACTTCGTGCACAGATAAGGACAACCCCGGGTCTTTGATCAGACTTTTGACCTGGTACGTTAGCATACACTTCTCCTTACATTAGACATGCCTTGATATTATAACTATCAAAAAGCCTTTTGTCAACAGGTTTTTTACTTAACCAATGAAGCGGTGTCTCGAGAGACACCGCTCGATATTACCTGAATTATTTCACAAGCGAAGCGGTGTCTCTTGCGATCATCATTTCCTCATCAGTCGGGACAAGCAGCGCTGCGACCTTGGAGTCCTCGGTGGTGAAGACCACTTCCTTGCCGCGGACGTTGTTCTTCTCATCGTCGACCACCAGGCCGAGGTAGCCCAGATAAGAGCAGATCTCTTTGCGGATCTTCGCGTTGTTCTCGCCAAGGCCGGCGGTGAAGGCGATGGCATCGATACCGTTCATAGCGGCAGCATAGGCGCCGATGTACTTCACGACACGATAGACGAACGCATCATTCGCGCGTTTCGCAGCAGGATCGCCGGCGGCATACGCGTTCTCGATCTCACGGAAGTCGGAAGAAATGCCGTTGGAGACGCCCAGGATACCGGACTTCTTGTTCAGCACGTTCAGCATACCGTCGATGTCCAGACCTTCTTTGTTCATGATGAACTGCAGGATGGCCGGATCCAAATCGCCGGAACGGGTGCCCATGATCAGGCCTTCCAACGGGGTCAGACCCATGGAAGTATCGACAGACTCGCCATTCTTGACGGCGCAGACGGAAGCCCCATTGCCCAGGTGGCAGACCACGATCTTCAGATCTTCGATCGGCTTGCCCAGGATGGCTGCTACGCGGCCGGATACATAACGATGGCTGGTGCCGTGGAAGCCATAGCGGCGGACCTTGTACTTCTCATAGTACTCATACGGAATGCCATAGGTGTAGGCCTTCTCCGGCATGGTCTGATGGAAGGAAGTATCGAAAACGGCGACCTGCGGGGTCCCGGGCATCAGTTTCTGGCACGCTGCGATACCGATCAGGTTGGCCGGATTGTGCAGCGGCGCCAGATCGCAGCACTCTTCGATAGCTGCGATGACTTCGTCGTTGATGACGACGGACTGCGCGAACTTTTCACCGCCATGGACGATACGATGACCGACAGCATCGATCTCTCTCATATCGCTGATGACACCATGCTCAGCATCGGTCAGCGCTTCGATGACCATGGAGACAGCCTTGTTGTGATCCGGAATGCTCTCTTCCTTCACGACGGCTTCCTTACCGGCCGGCGTATGCTTCAAACGGCCGTCGATGCCGATGCGCTCGACCAGGCCCTTGGCCAGGACGGTCTCGGTCTCGATATCGATGAACTGATATT
>JAFVHC010000171.1 GCA_017474705.1 Bacillota bacterium | reverse complement strand
GATCTTCAAGTCGTCATACCGGAAGGTCGTATAGCTTAAACCATAACCGAAGGGATACAGGGCTTCCTGCTCCATATAGCGGTATGTGCGGCCCTTCATGCTATAATCCGTGAACTCCGGAAGTTCTTCCGTGGAACGATAGAATGTCACTGGCAGGCGGCCGGCCGGACTTGCGTCACCGAACAGGATGCGGGCTACAGCCTCACCTCCGCGGGACCCCGGATACCAGGTCTGCAGGATCGCTGAAACATTCTCATCAGCCCAAGCCATATCAATGGAGCTGCCCGTCATCATCAGCAGGATGACCGGCTTGCCGTCAGCGGCTTTGGTCACAGCTTCCAATAGTTCCTCCTGATGGCCCGGCAGTTCAAGACCATACTTATCACCGCTGCCCCAGGAATTGGATTCATGCATCTCTTCGCCTTCCAGGGTCTCATCCAGACCCAGGACGACGATGGCCGCGTCCGCATGCTGCACCGCCAGGATGGCCTCCGCAAAACCTTCTCCCGCGAAATATGGATTCGGGTCCGTATCGGGCTGCCACAGTTTGCAGCCGGCCGCATAGATGACCTTGTCCGCACCGATGCGGTCCTCGATCCCTTCGAGAATGGTCGTGTAGCGTGATGCATCTCCATGGTAGTTGCCCATCAAAGCGACCCGGTTGTCCGCATTCGGGCCGATCACGGCGATCTTGCGCAGTTTCTTCTCATCCAGCGGAAGAACACCATCATTCTTCAGAAGGACCATGGACTTTTCAGAAGCTTCCAGGTTGACTTTCGCATGTTCCGGTGCGTTGTTGGCTTCATATGGAATATCCGCATACGGGACGTCGCGGTCGAACAAACCGAGCCTCATGCGCGTGGTATACAGACGGATCAACGCCTGGTCGATCTGCTCTTCAGTGACCAGTCCCTCATTGTAAGCGATCTGCAGCTGCAGGTACACGACGCCGCAGTTGACATCGCAGCCTGCTTCCAGTGCCATGGCCGCAGACTGTGGTGCCGTGGCAGTGACGTGATGGCCTGTATGGAAATCACGGATCGCCCAGCAGTCTGAAACGAAATGTCCATCGAAATCCCACTGACCGCGCAGGATGTCTTTGATCAGCGTCTTGGAGCCGCAGCACGGTTCACCGTTCGTGCGGTTATACGCACCCATGACAGCTTCAACTTTTGCCTCTTTAACCATGGCTTCAAAGGCTGGCAGATAGGTCTCCCACATATCCTTGGGACTCGCCTGGGCATCGAACTCATGGCGGATTTTTTCCGGACCGCTGTGCACTGCGTAGTGCTTGGCACAAGCCGCCGCTTTCAGGTATTTCGGATCATTGCCTTGCAGACCTTTGACGAAGGCTACACCAACGCGCGAAGTCAGATACGGATCCTCTCCATAGGTCTCATGACCGCGGCCCCAACGGGGATCCCGGAAGATATTGACATTCGGAGACCAGAAGGTAAGTCCTTTATAGATGGCACGATCGCCCAATTCGGAGAACGCATGGTATTTGGCGCGGCCCTCCGTGGAGATCACGTCGGCGATCTTTTCCATGAAAGTATCGTCGAACATCGCAGCCAGGCCGATGGCCTGCGGAAACATCGTAGCAACACCGGCACGCGCGACACCGTGCAGCGCTTCGTTCCACCAGTTGTAGGCGGGGATGCCAAGACGTGGGATCGCCTTGGACTGATAGGTCATCTGTGTGAATTTTTCTTCCAAGGTCATCTGCGAGACCAGTTCTTTGGCACGTTCTTTATACTGTTTATCGTAGACTTGATCGATCATGGAAAAACCTCCTTTTCATGTTGCTTTCATTCTATCATAGGCCGATGCAAAGTCAATGGAGAATCCATGACGAAACAAAATACTCCGGATCCGTTTCGATCCGGCAGTTTTTTGCACAAAAAAACCTCTTCCATCCACGATGAAAGAGGTTTAAGTAGGGATGAAAGGGCTCGAACCTTCGACTTCTACGATGTGAACGTAGCGCTCTGACCAACTGAGCTACATCCCCGGAGATAAACAATCATAACCGAAGCGCTGCCCACAGCGCTTCTCCCCCGACACTTGGACTCCCGCAATTCCACTACCGTTTCATTGCTTCGTCCTCGTTTCGGCGGCGAATCGTAAACTCTTCTGTTCTCGCTCTTGCAAGCAAAGCTCGAACCAAGAGTTTCCGATTCTTGGTTATAAAAAAAGTGGAACTAAATGGACTCGAACCATAGGCCTCTACGATGTCAACGTAGCGCTCTAACCAACTGAGCTATAGTTCCACATGTGCTCGTATCCGAGCGCAAAATGTATAATACTACAAATCGGGAGATTTGTAAACCCCTGGTTTGCATTTTTTTGAATTTTTTTAGTGATGGAACAGCATGTCGTGATTGATCG
>JAFVHC010000170.1 GCA_017474705.1 Bacillota bacterium | reverse complement strand
CGCCGATGACGCCGCCGATGTTGTTGATCATGACTTTGCCCTTCATTTTCGGGAAGCGGGCTTCCACCAGATCAGCCACCGCACGGGCATCCTCGTAGCAGGCGGACTGGCACATGAAGACCCGGCCGGAATAGTCGAATCCATCTTGTGCATGCAGTTCCATCTGACGTACGATCTCCTCGATGACTTTCTTCTTGGTGCGGATCTTGAAACGTGGGATCAGTTTGCCTTCGTCATTGACGTTCAGCAGCGGGCAGATCTTCAGGATAGTCCCGAAGAATCCGGAGGTTTTGGAAACACGGCCGCCGCGGATGTAGCTGGTCAGGTCGGTGGAGAAGAACCAATGATGCAGATACAGCTTGTTATCCTCGACCCAGGAGATGACCTCGTCCATGGAAGCGCCGTTTTCCTTACGCTCTGCTGCCTCTGCGACCAAAAGGCCGAAACCGCTGGACGCTGCCAGAGAATCGATGACGACGAGACGACGCTCGGGATAGAGTTCCTGCATGTTTTCAGCAGCCAGCCGGGCAGAGTTGACGCTGCCGGAGATGCCGCTGGACAATGCCAGATGGATGATATCCTTGCCCTCTTTAAGGAAAGGCTCCCAGAAGGCTTGATACTGGTCTACATTGACTTGGCTGGTGGTCGGCATAGCGCCTTCTTCGATCATTTTATAAAACTTGTCAAACGGAATGGTCTTGCCAAGATCATCAGGATATTCCTGCCCATTCATAGTGTAGTGAAAACAGACATAAGGGATGTGGTGCTCATCAAAGTAGGACTGCGGCAGGTCCGCGGTGGAACAACAAGTGATGATGTAATCGGACATGATAGATTCCTTTCAACGTTTTTGACAGTTCAGGTAATGTGTGATACACTCCTGAACAGATCTATTATAACACAAAACGGATTAGAAGACAATAACCGAAGGGAGTTCTTCATTGGAGTTTAAAATCATAGCCGGACCGGGCCGCAGCGGGAAGACGACCTGCCTTAGAGATCAGATCATAGATACCACGATGCGGGAACCGGAACAGCGGATCATTTACATCGTGCCTGAACAGGCGACTTTGATGGCACAAAGGGATCTGCTGGAGCGTCATCCGCGCGGAGGGATCCTGCAGGTAGAGATCCTGAGCTTCAACCGTCTGGCATATCGTATCCTGCAGGAGACGGGAGCTGACTCGTGCAGGACGTTGGACGATATGGGTAAATCCATGCTTCTGTATAAAGCGGCGTTGGATCATAAGGACGAGCTTTTGTATTACGGGTCTGAGATCCGCCGCCAGGGCTTTATCGGCCAATTGAAGATCATGCTGACGGAAATGTTCCAGTACCGCATCGATGAGCAGGTGCTCGAAGAGATGAGCATCTCTCTGGATCCGGAGGGAACGTTGTACCGCAAACTGCACGATATCCGCATCCTGTATGCAGCATTCTGCGCGAAAACAACTGCAGATACCATACCGTCCGAGCGGTTGCTGGATCTGTTGGCTGAAAAGATCCCGGAATCTGAGCTTCTGGACGGAGCGGACATCTATCTGGATGATTTCTTCGGTTTTACACCGCAGCAATATGAGGTCCTGACAAATCTGTTCGCGAAAGCACGCAGGGTCACCATGACGCTGCCATGCACAAAAAAAGACTGGGGCGTTTCTGTACCGCAGCCCGGCACCATGTATTATCAGTCGCAGAAGGTCCTGAAACATCTCAGGGAGATGGGCGTGCAGCCTGCGATGCAGTGGATGGATCGGTCATACGGCGCCGAGGAGCTCAGGTATCTGACGACTTATCTCTGGCCGGAAACGATCATAAAAGAACCGCCGCGCCAAGCGGAACGGGTCCATGTCTATAAGGCGGACCGACCGGACCAGGAGATCGAATGGATCCTCTCCCAAATCGAACAGGATGTGCGCAAACGTGCCTTTTCCTATGGTGATATCGCTGTATTGCTGGGTTCCGCGGATTATACACCAGTGCTGGAGCGTCTGGCAGACCGGTATCAGATCCCGGTTTTTCTGGATCGGCGCGTGGAAATGCAGGACCATCCTGCGGTCCGCATGATCGAAGACATGCTGCAGATGCTCGTGCATGGATTTTCCTATGATACGGTATTCGCATGGGCAAAATCCGGTTTTCTTCCGTACGATCGCGAGTCGATCGATACGATGGAGAACAAAGCGCTGTCGCAGGGATGGAGAGGTCTGCGTGTATATAGGGAGGCTTTTCTTGCGATCTGCCAGGATCCGGAAACCACCAGGCGTACAGAGCAACTGTTCGATCTACTGCAGCAGTTAAGCGTCGTAAAAGGTGCGATCGTGGAATATACAAGGACATTGGACCATATCCTCGAGACGCTGCATGTGAAAGAACAGCTCCAGACGCAGGCGGAAGCCTTTGGTGCAGAAGGGCAAAAGATCCGGCAGAGCATCCATGAACAGGTATATGAAAGGATCTGCTCGGTCCTCATACAACTGGAAGCCGTGCTGGGACAGGAAGAGACAGAGCTTGCCGGATTCTGTGAGATCCTGACGACAGGCTTCGGACAGAGCAAACTTGGCCTTGTTCCCCCCGCGCCGGATCAGGTACAAGTCGCGGACCCGGAGCGTTCGCGCATCTCTCATGCGAGCAGTCTGTATGTCGCAGGCTTCCAGGATGATTATTTTCCTGCCGTACCGGAGGATCCGGGTCTTCTTACAGATCATGAACGCCGCAGCCTTGCTGCCTTCCATGATCTGGCGGCGGACCGTGGACTGAAGATCGGAGATCAGGTGTTCCACCTGTACAATATCCTTGGCAAAGCAGAAGAGAAGGTCTGTTTCACTTATTCCACGGCGGATTCCAAAGGGCAGGGACGTCGGCCGTCTTCTTATGTGCAGCGTCTGGAAGATCTCTTCACCAAGGAGTCCTTATATCTGAAGGGCTGGCCATGCGCCATGCATCCTGACTGGCTGATCGACCAACTGGCCAAAGGACGGTATCCGGAAGATGTACAGCAGACGGTCATTCGGTGGCTGATACAGAATGACAAAGGAGCGATGCTGGACATCATTGCCGCAGGAACCAAAGATCACGCACCGCAGGAGGCCTTGGAAGATGGCCAGCTATGGGATCTTCTCGATCTATCCAGACGTTCCGTCAGCGTGAGCCAGCTGGAGCAGTACGCAAGATGTCCTTTGGCGTATTTCTTCAACTATGGCCTGGCATTGAAGGAGCGGGAGGTCCTGAGCATCCGCCCGTTGGATGATGGAAATGTGCTGCATGCACTTCTGGAAAAGCTCGGTCCGGATCTGGAAGGACAGGACGCGCTTGGCGCGGAGGAGATCGATGCCGTAATGCAGGCTTTGCTGGATGAACAAAGTGAAGCCTTTGCCAGATATCAGACCAGCAGCCGTTATCAATACTACTGGAACAAGCTCAGATCTACGGCGGAGCGTGCCGTAATGATCCTGCGCAGGCAGATCCAAAGCGGTGCTTTCCATCCGGAGGCTTTTGAATGGACCTTCGGCGGACCTGAAGGCAGCGGGACCGCGCTTCCGATCATGCTGAAAGATGGACGAATTTTACATCTGATGGGCAAGATCGACCGGATCGATGTCCTGCGGGATGATGAGCAGGAGTACGTCCGGATCCTTGATTATAAATCCGGAAGCACCGGCTGGGATCCCTGGGAGATCTATGAAGGCCTCAGACTGCAGCTGCCTATCTATCTGGATGCGGTCCAGACAGCGACCGGTACTAAACCGGCCGGGATCTTTTACTTCCATCTGAGTCCCAAAACACAGAAAAGCGACTTGGACAATTCGGAAACAGAGCAACTGAAAGCCGTGTTGAACAGTGCACGGCTGGACGGTATCGTATTGAACGATCTGCATATCATAGAAATGATGGACCGGGAGATCCAAGGAAAGTCGATGATCATCCCTGTCACCCTGAAGAAGGATGGATCGCCTGATTCCAGATCCAGAGTCGTACAGGAAACTCAATTTGAGGAACTGCGTCGTTTCGCACGGAAGAAAGCCGCTGAACTGGCGGGTCATATCGCGGAAGGAGATATCGATGCACGGCCGACCGCCAATGTCGGTTACACGGAACCAGCCTGTAAAAACTGTATCTACCGTGGTGCCTGCCGTCTGGATCCGGATAGAGAACAGGACCGTTTCCGAGTAAAAGGAAATCATAAAAATGAGGATTTCTGGGAAAAGATTCTTGAAGAGGAGCCTTGACAGGCTCCTTTTTTTGGAAACTGTGATATATAAAAAGGAAATCCAACATCAATGGAGAAATATTAAGTGACTTTGTCTGGAGAGGAGGAGCACCATGTATTATCCGGAAGATATCATACGCGACGTGCGTGAGCGGACCGACATCGTCGGCCTGGTCTCCGGCTATGTTTCGCTGCAAAAAAAGGGAAGCAATTACTTTGGCTGCTGTCCTTTCCACAACGAGAAGACCCCTTCCTTTTCCGTCAATACCAAAGAACAGTTCTTCTACTGTTTCGGGTGCCATAAAGGGGGCAACGTCATCACCTTCCTTATGGAAATGGAGAATCTGACGTTTCCCGAGGCCTTAAAAGAGCTGGCTGACAGGGCAGGCGTCACATTGCCGGAAGCGGAATTATCTCCGGAGGAAAAGCGGCGGATCGAAGCCCGGACCCGATTGTACGACATGAACAGGGAAGCCGCCCGTTTCTTCTATTATCAACTGGCGAAAACACCGGATGGTGCCCGTGCAAGGGAATACCTGGAACAGCGCGGTGTCACCGAGACGTATGCCAAGCGCTTTGGCCTGGGCTATGCGCCGATCGGCTCTGCAAGCCTGTATCGTTATCTTTCTTCAAAAGGGTATACGACCGAAGAAATGGAAAAGGCCAGGCTCATCACAGTACGCGGCAGCCGCGTATACGATTATTTCTTCAACCGACTCATGTTTCCCATCTTTAATACGGCCGGGCAGACCATCGCCTTTGGCGGCCGCGTCATGGGACAGGGGGAACCCAAGTATCTGAACTCTCCGGAGACGGAGGTCTTCAATAAACGCCGCAATCTGTATGCCATGCAGCTGGCAAAGAAGAGCCGCCGCAAGGAAGCGCTCATGGTCGAGGGCTATATGGACGTTCTTTCCCTGCATCAGGCTGGGTTCGACAATGCCGTTGCCTCCCTGGGCACGGCGCTTACACAGGAGCAGGCGCTGCTGATCAAGCGGTACTACAACGACGTGGTCCTCATCTACGACAGTGATAAAGCAGGCACACAGGCGGCCAGACGAGGAATCCCCATCCTGGAGCAGGCCGGCCTGAAAGTGCGGGTGCTCAGAGTGCCTGGCGCGAAAGATCCGGACGAATTTCTGAAGCAGAATCCGCCGGAAGCTTTTCAGGAACTGATCGACCAGGCCATGAATCCCATCGACTTCGAGATGCTGG
>JAFVHC010000169.1 GCA_017474705.1 Bacillota bacterium | reverse complement strand
TACTCTTTCAAATATTCGCTCAGACCGGCTTTCATGATCTCGTTGATCTGCCAAGCATAAGATCTGCGGACTTCGAAGAAAAAGTACAGCAGAGAACCGATCAATGCGATCCCGATCAAGGCCGCCAGGATGGTCGACCAGACCTGTACCAAAGTTGCTCCTTTGATGCCGCCCCGCGACCTCGCGGTACCCCACATCATCCAGCAGCCTACGATCAGCAGCGTCATCATGATGAAACTGAACATCATGGACATGATGAAGACGGCTCGTTCCGCACCATCATATAACGCGTAACGGAACACGTCATAGTACGAGATCAACTGGATCAAGGACATCAGGAAACCTGCCGTCAGGCAGATGGTCAGGATCAGGAACGCACCGGAGCCGATATGTCTGTTGACGATATCGGCAGCCGGCATCTGCGGGTCATAATATGTCGGTCCTTGTGTATAAAACCCCGGATCTGAAGGTATTTCTTGGTTCGGTGCATAATATCCGGTATTCTCCGGCTGCTGCGCAGAATAATATCCGGCGGTCATACCATCCTTCTGCGCTGTTTCCTCGGTCTGCGGCTCCGGAAGTGTGATCCTGGCCCCACATTCCGGGCAAAAGACCGATCCCTCCGGGATCTCTTTGCCACAATTCGTACAAAACATGTGATGTTCCTCCCTTTTATTCTGCCTTCAGCACGGCTTCAGCGGTGCCCAGGCCTTCTGCTTCGATGGTCAGGCAGGCAGTCCCTGCTTCAAAACCACTGCGCAGGATGGCCATGGCGCGTCCACGATAGGATGTGAAAGCACCTTTGGTATAATTCTCCGCGGTGATCGGGTTCCCGGAACCGAACGCGGCCAGCGTCAGGCCTTCACCTTCCACTTTAGCAGTCATCGGAACAGCAGCATCCGGAACCAGACGGCCTTCGCTGTCCAGGACTTCGACCGCGACGTATACCAGGCTGTGGCCATCCGCGGGGGCTGCATCCTGATCAGCATACAGGCGGATCTTTGCAGGCGCGCCGACCGTTTCGATCTTGTCGCGGGAAACTTCCTGGCCGGCAACAAAGCTGACCGCTTCCAGAACACCCGGTTCATACACGACATCGAACAGGAAGGAGACCGGCATACCGGTGACCTGGGTCTCTCCCGCTTTCTGGCGGGCTGCAGTCTTGCCGTTGATCCGGATCTCTACTTCATCCGCGGCAGAGAACACCGCCACCTGGATGTTCCGGCCTTCTTTTCCGGGCCAGGTCCAGCTCTTGCGTCCATCCGTGAAGCCCCAGCGGCTCAACATCTCGACCTTGCCGAAATTGTCCGGATCATAGGAATAGACGTAGGTCTTTCCGCTGCCCCAGACCACGTTGCGATAGTCGCCCTGCGGCAGGATATTGCCGTTGATATCCACGTCCGCGTCATTGGCCAGGCGCCATGGGAATTCAGAGGTATGGGACATAAGGGCGTACGGACCTCTCTGCAGCAGCGGATCATCCGGATCCAGGAACAGAGCCTTGCCGATACCGGCCTCGCCGATGTAGTCATAGGCGGTCCAGGTGAAATCACCGATCATGTAATCGTTCTCTTCGATCATCGGCCAGTGCATGCCGATCTCGTTGCCGAAGTTCTCCGATCCCAGGATGATCCGTTCCGGATACATCTCATGATCGCGCAGATACTTGTCCTCCATGTAGTTGTAGCCCACGATATCCAGGCCGTTGGTGAACGCCTCGGAATATTCTTCCCAGGAAGTATCGTCCTTGGCAACGTCCGAATTCTGCGAAGCGTTGACCATCTTCTTGAAGGTCTCGGCGGCCAGATAGTCATCCAGGCCGTTCCAGTAGGAGCAGATGGCGTTGGAGACCGGGCGGCTCGGATCCAGTGCACGGACCGCTTCCGCCAGGCGGGTCGCCAGGGTATAACCATTGTTCAGGCCGCCGCGTTCCGGGATCTCGTTACCGGTGGACCAGATGATGACGGACGGATGGCTTCTGTCACGCTTGACGAAGGCGGTCAGATCCTTCTGCCAATCAGTATCGAAATACTGGTTATAGTCGCCGGCACGTTTCGCGATGCCCCAGGCGTCGAATGCTTCATCGAACACATAGATGCCCAGTCGGTCGCAGGCTTCGATGAGGGCAGCGGACGGCGGATTGTGCGTGGTGCGTACCGCATTGAAACCGATGCTCTTGAGGATGCTCAGTTTGCGGTATTCCGCGTCGTACAATGTGACCGCACCCAAAAGGCCATTATCATGATGCAGACAGCCGCCCTTCAGCTTGACGGTCTTGCCGTTGATGCGCAGGCCATGACGCACGTCCGCCTGGACCGTACGGATGCCGAACAGGACCTCTGCCTGATCCACCGTACCATCTTCCGTCGGCACCAGATGCGTCCGGAATTCTCCGACGTCCTGCACCGCGGCAACGACTTTATACAGATTCGGTTCCTCGGCGCTCCACAGCAGCGGATCATCCACTGTCAGCATCAGATAGGCGGTATCGATCTCTCCGGCTCCGATCTGCACGCGGGTCTTGCGGCTGACGACTGTCTTGCCGGTGGCCTCTTCCACCAGGCAGACCGTCACTTCAGCGATGCTGCGTTTCAGGGTGCTGTTCTTCATTTCGACCTGCACGGCAACGGTCGCGGCACCATCTTCGATATGCTTCGTGACGGCGTAGATACCATCCTTAACGATGTGCAGACGCGGGCCATGGGCCAGTTCCACCGACCGGAAGATGCCGGCGCCGGAGTACCAGCGGCTGTTGGGCTGCATGCTGGGGTTGACAATGATGGAAATGCGGTTCTCTTCACCAAAGTAGATATACGGGGTCAGATCCGCCACGAAAGGCGCATAGCCATAGTGCTGCAGCGCGACGCGGTTGGCATTGACTTCGACGGTCGCATTCATCATCACACCATCAAAATGGAGCTCTACGATCTCATCTTCCCACTCCTTCGGAATGGTGATCATCTTGATATAATGCGCCACACCGGCGTTGTAGTATCCGCCTGCGGGGCCGGCGACCGCTTCCGGGAACGGATCCGTCTCGATCATATAGTCATGGGGCAGATCCACTGTTTTCTGTGTCGGGGATACCATCCCGGGCCGGTACACTTCCAGATGCCCCAGGTCAAACAGCCAGCTTTGGTCCAGATTCTGTTTTTTCATTATACTTCTCCTCTCAGATAAGTTACGAAATCGCCGCAGGCGAGTTGGTATGAGTCTCAAACATCATGTTATTACAGAGTCGTGATGGCGCATACACTACTTTATACTTTTAAGAATATGATACCCGGACTGCCGTCCGATGGTTTCACAGTTGCCAAATACGCGCTTGAGCTCCTTGACGGCACTGTCTGCGCCTTGCTGCTTGCGGATGACGACGTACAGGACGCCGCCCGCTTTCAAATGTTCGTATGCCAACGCAAAGAAATGATACACCGTACTTTTTCCAGCCCGGATGGGCGGATTCGTGGCCACGAGGGTGTAATCCTCGGCAGTGACCAGATCCTCCGTCACCACTTCAGCGGTGATATGATTGGCCGCCGCACCGCGTCTGGCCAGATCCATTGCCCGCTCGTTGATATCCATCAAGGTCGCTTCCGCACCGAGCTGGTCGGCCAGTACAAGGCCGATCGGCCCATATCCACAGCCTAAGTCCAGGATCTTCTCCGTATGCGTTTGATCCTTCAGGATGGTACGGATCAGAAGATCCGTGCCCGGATCCACCCGCTGGATGGAAAAGACGCTATGGTCGCTGAAAAAGGTGTATGCTCTCCCGCCGACCTCATAGGTCAGGGTCTGTACGTCCGACGCGGATGAAGGATCCTTGGAATAATAGTGATCAGCCACGGCGCACCTCCTCCAGGATCCGGGTCAGCTGCGCGAACTGCTGAAGATCCAGCGCCTCGCCGCGGATGGTCTCCGAAAGGCCCATCTGCTGGAGGGCCGCGGTCAAAGTCTCCTTATCCAGGCCCAAGCCCGGATCATGCGAAACACTGTTGACCAGAGTCTTGCGGCGCTGCCCGAAGGCGGCGCGGATCAAACCGAACAGCAGCTTCTCATCCTCGACCTGCACCGGCGGTTCCGCGTACCGGGTCAACCGGATCACCGCGGATCCTACCCCCGGTCGGGGCATGAAGCAGTTCTGTGGCACATAGGCCGCGATGTAGGCCTCGGCGTAATATTGTACAGCTAGTGACAAGGCTCCATAGTCCTTGGTGCCGGGTCCGGCCTGCATACGCTCGGCCACTTCCTCCTGCACCATGACCGTTACGCTTTTCAGCGGGATCCCGCTCTCGAACAGCATCATGATGATCGGCGTCGTGATATAGTAGGGCAGGTTGGCGATCACCTTGATGGGGCGGTCCACCTGCTGCTCTTTTAAGAATTCCGCAAGATCCAGCTTCAGGAAATCGGCCTGTACCAGGGTCACATTGCGGTATGCCGCCAGATTCTGCTCCAGGATGGGGATCAGCCGCTTGTCGATCTCCACGGCGATCACCCGTCCGGCCTCCTCAGTAACCACCTGCGTCAGACTGCCGATGCCCGGCCCGATCTCGATCACGACATCGTCCGGCTGGATGTCCGCCGCCTTCACGGTCTTGTCCAGCACATGCAGATCGATGAGGAAGTTCTGCCCGAACTTCTTCAGAAACTGGAATTCATGGGACTGGATGATGCGTATGGTATTCTGTGGATAGGCGATGTACGCCGTATCCGGTTCCCGCCGGCTCAACGCGGCACCCCGAACAGACGGCAGGCGTTCTCGAACGTCGCCTCCGCGATCACTTCCGGATCGCCCCCGCGGACTTCCGCGATCTTTTCAATGATGAAGGGAATGTTGCGGCTGTCATTGCGCTTGCCGCGGTTCGGTACCGGCGCCAGATAGGGGCTGTCCGTCTCCACCAGCAGGCGATCCAGCGGCAGCTTCTCCACTGTCTCGATGACCTTGCGCACCTTCGGGAAGGTGATCATGCCTCCGATCCCGATGTGGAAGCCCATCTCTACGAACCGTTCCGCCATTTCCACGCTGCCATTGTACGAGTGGATGACGCCGCCCACCAGGCCTTTGCCATAGTCCTTCAGGATATTGTAAGTATCCTCCAGCGCTTCCCGGGTATGGACGATGATGGGCAGTTCCAGCTCCTTAGCCAGTTCCAGCTGCTCGACGAACCAGTCCTGCTGCACGTCTCGCGGAGAAAACTCGTAGTGATAATCCAGCCCGATCTCACCCACCGCCACAACCTTTTCCGAAGCCGTCAGATAATTGTACAGTCGGTCCAGGTTGTCCTCGTCCATCTCAGACGCGGAATGCGGATGCACCCCGATAGCCCCGTAGACCCAGGGGTACTGTTCCGCCAACGCCAGTGTCACCCGGCAGCTTTTGATATCGCTGGCACAGTTGATGATATATTCGATCCCCGCATCATGACAGGCTTTCAGAACATCCTCCCGATCCGGGAATTTGGCATCGTCATAATGCGCGTGGGTCTCAAAGATTCTCATGCGTCGATCTCCTTTAAGCTAACTTTACACAGGTTCCTTCCGTAATGCCGTTCTCGTTGAACGCATCCACACGGACATAATATGCCCTGTCTTTGACCAGAGCACCGATCCGCTGGGTCTTGGCCTGGAAGACCATGTAGCTGTGATACAGTTTGTCCGGCGCTGCACCGAAGAGGATGTTGTATCCCACCGTATCCGGCTGATCGGCGATGGCCACTTCCATGTCCAGATCTCCGGTGCGCACCGCGATAAATGCCGGTGCTTCAGGTTTCGCACCATCTCCAAGGCCGAAGACACGCAGGCCGGAAACACAGGGCTTCTGCTCATATGGGACACGGATGCCGGAAAGCTTCAGATACCGGATCTTAAGGCCATCCTCGAATACCAGGAAGTCATGGGTCAGGTCCGTGTCCGCTTCTGATTTGTCCGCAAGGACGCACCAGGTCTCACCATCCGTGGATCCTTCCAGTTTCCACTGGGTCTTCAGATCCGCCCCGTCGATAAAGCGGGCCTGGTCGCCAGGCCTCATCTCGCCTGGGATCGGAATATCGATATCACCGTCCGCGAAATTGATCTGTACGGCATGCACATCATACGCTTGTTTCAGGTCGACCATCAACCATTCATCGGCACTGTTGGAAGCCGCTTCCCACCAGGTCTGCACGTTCTCTTCCACGGCCAGTTCAGGCGCATGCCCCTCGGTATTGGAGGATGCGCACGCATCCTTGCCAGCACTCAGCAGCATCCAGGCAGGATCCCGCCAGGCATCCTGACGCAGACCGGAAACAGACATCGGCCAGTCGCCATAGCGCTGGTTGCAGAACAATTCGCCGTCCGCATCGAAGCCCGCCGGCCACAGACCGACGCGGCGCTCGAACATGTGATGCGTAGAGATGCGCATGGTCGCCGTATGCCACCAGTTGCCCTGCTCATCCTGCATGGTAGAACCATGGCCGGCACCAGGCAGGAATCCGCCCGGTTTATAAGAGAACGGATTATTCTCCGCCAGCGTGTATGGCCCCAACGGGCTCTCGCTGACATACACGCCATCTGAATATGTATTGTACTGGGTGCCGGGGCAGGCATACTGCAGATAATACCGGCCACAATGCTTGTCCACCCAGGCGCCTTCGATATACGGCATATTGGAGAACATGCCCTTGATCATCGGGATCAGATGTTCCGGAATGCTTTCCACAGGCATGCCCTGTGCTTTGACAAAGGCCTCGAACTTGGCCTCGACCTCTTCTTCCGTCGCGGGCGGCAGAGAATTGTCCTCACCGCTGCGCTCATACCCGATCTCCCACGGGTTGCCCTCGATCAGGACCTGTGTCTCCCCGATGGGGTTCATGGTCGCGGGATCCAGCTCCGTGCCCCAAATGGGCGTCGTATTGGAGCAGCCCCAATAGAAGTAGACCCGTCCATCGTCATCGATGAAAAGATTGGGATCCCAATAAGGGAAGGTGCCTTCGATCTTCTCGTAAGGACCGTTCAGGATATCGCGGGTACGATACCGGTCGCAGTTTTCATTCCGCCGCGATGCGCAGTAGTAGACCCAGCCGTTCATGACCCGCACGTCCGGTGCGTAGTCATACAGCGGCAGCTCCTCCGGCAGCTTATGGTTTTCCCAATGGACCAGGTCGTCGGAGACCCAGACGCCCAGCGTCATGGAAGCGAAGATATAATACCGCCCCTCGAAGCAGATCATGGAAGGATCGGCCGCCTCACGGTTGATCTCTACCTTGCCGCCGCTGCGGGGATCTTTATTGAACTGATAACGATAATTCACATTGACAGGGTTGCAGTAGTATTGCATGTAAAGTACCTCCGATTCGTCTGTCTTATATGTACAATCACTTGTAGTTATGATATCACATTTCCCTGCAAAGTGAAACATAAATCCTTGTGCAAATATATCTTTTTCAAAGTGGACAAAGGTCCTCATTTTGTCGAATTTCCTTCTTTACAAGCCGGGCTTTTTCATAGTAAAATTTTCTCAAGTCGATCCTTATCTTCACGATGATAAGGGCATTGAAAGGAGTACACACATGATAGATATTCGTCGTCCCGACAACATGGTCCGCATCGAGACCGAAGCACAGGCCAAAGCCTATATCGACGAGCAGATCACCCTCCTGCGCCAGCAGATCGGTGACAAAAAAGTCCTGCTCGCCCTCTCCGGCGGTGTTGATTCTTCCGTAGTCGCTGCCCTGCTGATCAAAGCAGTCGGCGACCAGTTGATTTCCGTTCACGTCAACCACGGCCTCCTGCGCAAGGGCGAGCCCGAGCAGGTCATCGAAGTCTTCCGCAACCAGATGCACGCCAATCTCATCTACGTCGACGCTGTAGACCGCTTCCTGGACAAGCTGGCCGGCGTTACCGACCCTGAGACCAAGCGCAAGATCATCGGCGGCGAATTCATCGAAGTGTTTGCAGAAGAGGCCCGCAAGCTCGACGGTATCGAGTTCCTGGCACAGGGCACCATCTGGCCCGACATCCTGGAATCCGAAGCCGGCATCAAGGCCCACCACAACGCCGGCGGCCTGCCGGAAGACCTGTCCTTCGAACTGGTCGAGCCCGTACGCATCCTCTTTAAAGACGAAGTCCGCGTGGTCGGCAAAGCCCTTGGCCTGCCCGACAGCATGGTCTACCGTCAGCCCTTCCCCGGCCCCGGCCTGGGCGTCCGCTGCCCCGGTGCCATCACCCGCGACCGTCTGGAAGCCGTCCGCGAATCCGACGCTATCCTGCGTGAAGAATTCGCCAAGAACGGCCTGGAAGGCAAAGTCTGGCAGTACTTCACCGTCGTTCCGGATTTCAAATCCACCGGCATCACCGATGGCAAGCGTACCTTCCAGTGGCCCTGCATCATCCGCGCCATCAACACCACCGACGTCGTCGAAGTCACCGTCGAACACCTTGAACCCGACTTCATCGACCATCTGGTCCAGCGCATCACCACCGAAGTCCCCGGCATCAACCGTGTCCTCTTCGACTACACACCCAAACCGCCAGCAACGGTGGAATATGAATAATTACAAAAAGCCTCTGAAAGCCGCATAAACAGCGGATTTCTACAATCTCAAAACGGCTTTGGGCAACGTTTTGGCAACATCTGTAATAATCCATCGAATAACAAATATGAGCTAACTGATTTTTTCCGAATATCAGTTAGCTCATTTTTGTTTTCATTCAGCGAACTTGCTATTTCTTCCTGAGACTCTTAATTAGAGCATCACTCAATTCCTGCGAGGGCATTTTTTGCCAGATTCCAGAATCGTCATATTCAGGGTAGTTGTAACGCCATCGATCATATTCTTCCTTAGATATCTCTCCTGCACGATATTTTTCTGCCCTCTCAGCCCAGGTGAAGGCTACTCTGTGAAGAAAACGAGCACCACTACCTTTTCTGGAATCAATATAAAAAAGAACTTCATCATCTCTGGTTTCAATAGTTAATCCATACAGATCTTCCAGTGCAAAAAGTGTATGAATCAGACCCATATCCGTATCTATATCCGGAACTTTTAGAGCTGACGTTGAAACACCTAAAGCAGCAGCCAGTTTATTGATCAAATCATCTTTAGGTGTCCTGGACCCGGCCTCATACTGCGCCATACGGACATCTGCCGTCTTTTCAGGCAATCCAACGATTGTCCCTAAAT
>JAFVHC010000168.1 GCA_017474705.1 Bacillota bacterium | reverse complement strand
TCAGAATTCAAACGACTGTATTCGGCAGATCAAAAACGATATTTTCGATATTGGCTGCCAGTTCTTTTTGTTCGGCGCGGCTCATGTCTTTCATATAGATGGGCTTGCCGAAATAAGCATGGACTTCAGCGGGTTCGATGCTGAGCCCTTTGTTGCTTTCGAAGATCCGGTGTGTGCCGTCAACGAACACAGGAACGACGGCGGTCTTGGCGATGGTGGCCGGTTTCAGACTTCCGGCTTTGAAAGGATTATGAGCATCGCTGCGGCTGCGGGTACCTTCCGGATAGATCGCCATATTCAAGCCCTGCTTCATGAGGTCGCCGGCTTTGAGGATGACTTCCATAGACTGGCGCAGATCGCTGCGGTCCATGAAAAGTCCACCGATCATACGGACCCACAGGCTTATGCCGGGGGCTTTTTTCAGTTCTTTCTTGGCGATAAACGCGGTCGGCGCTTCCATGACCTGCATCAGGACAGGAACGTCGAATATGCTTTGATGGTTGCTGACAAAGAGGACACCTTTTTCTTCGGGCAGGTTTTCCAGACCGTGATAAACGACACGGGCTCCGCTTGCTTCCATGAGTTTCTTTGCCATTTCGCGGATCAGGTCATATCCCGGCTTCCAGTCACCGTTCTCAAAGGCGCGGAGCGCTTGTTTCTTTCTGCGCGGTGTAAGGACTTGCTTTATATAAAAACCAACAGCTCGTAACGTGTATTTCAGCATGACGGACCTCCTTTGCGGTGGATGTATATGATCATATTACTATAAATGGTACTTTTTTTCAATGCTGCTTACAGATCTTCCTCTGAAATCGTCTGGTTCTGAGAAGGATCGTGGAAAAAGCGGTAGATGGAAGCGGCTGCACGCTTGTCGATGGAAGGCGCCTTCAACAATTCTTCCTCGGAAAGACCGCGGATCGTATCGATCGAGCCGAAGGTCTGCAGCAGATCTTTCCGCCGTTTTGGACCGATGTGCTCGATCTGATCCAAAATAGAAGCGACCTGGTTCTGCGTACGCAGGCGTTTATGATATGTTATGGCGAAGCGGTGCGCTTCATCCTGGATGCGCGTGATCAGCATCAATGCTTCGTGATAGGTCTCCAAAGAATATTCGATATCCTGATAGATGAGTCCACGGGTACGGTGGCGGTCATCTTTGACCATGCCGGCCACGGGGATCTCCAGATTGAAACGACGCAGTACGTCCTCACAGACCTGCACCTGACCGCGTCCGCCGTCCATGAGGATCAGATCGGGCAGGCGGGTGAATTTGCCCAACGATATGTCCGTCTCGTCCGCGCTCAGTTTGCGCATTTCATCAAATGCATGGCGGAAACGGCGCGTCAGGACCTCTTCCATGCTGGCGTAATCGTTGGCACCTTGTACGGTCTGTATGCGGAATTTCCTGTAGTCGCTGTTCTTGGGACGGCCGTTCTCATAGACGATCATGGAGCCCACCGACTGGAAACCGAAGGTGTTGGAAATATCATATGCTTCGATGCGTTCCGGGAAACTGTCCTCATCCAGTCCCAGGCAATCAGCCAACTGCTGCAGAGCGCCGAAGGTGCGCAGTTCATCCTGACGCATTTTTTCTGCAAACTGCGTCAAAGTGATCTGTGCGTTCTGCAGAGCCAGCTGCATCAAATGTGCCTTCTCACCGCGCTGCGGTACGAGGATATGCACACGGTTGTCCTTCTGCACCGAAAGCCAGTCTTCCAGGGTCTCACGGTCATCAGGCTCGACGGAGACCAGCAGTTCTTTGGGGACGAAGGGAGTCCCGCTGTAAAACTGCTGGATGAAAGCGGCCACGATCTCGGAGGGCATATCGACGTCAGCCCCATCCATGAAAAAGTGTTCACGGCCGATGAGTTTGCCTCCGCGGATGAAGAAGGTCTGGATCAAAGCCGTCTCTTCACCGAGCGCCAGAGCGATCACGTCGCGGTCGTCCTCGGAACCGGCATGATCGATGCGCTGTTTCTGCCCCAGCTTTTTCAGGTTCTCGATCTGATCGCGGTAGATGGCCGCCTGCTCGAAATCCAGTGCGTCCGAAGCCGCCAGCATCTTCTCCCGGATCCCGTCTGTGACGATCTGATAATGGCCGTTCAGCAGTTCCAGCGCCTGGTCGACAGAGGCACGGTATGTTTCCGGATCCACCTGGCCGGTGCAGGGTCCCATGCATTGTCCGATATGGTAGTTCAAACAAGGCCGTTCCTTGCCGATATCCCGCGGCAGATCCCGGTTGCAGTGGCGCAGTGCCCAGATGTTTTTCAGCATATCCAGCGTTTCGCGCATGCTGCTGACGTTGGTATACGGGCCGAAATATCGAGCATCGTCGCGCTGGACGCGGCGTGTGACGAAGATGCGCGGATACATTTCCCCAACAGTGACCTTGATATAAGGGTACTGTTTGTCATCCTGCAGCATGGTATTATACGGCGGATGGTTCTGCTTGATCAGCTGGTTCTCCAGGACCAGTGCTTCCAGTTCGGAGTCGGTCACGATGTACTCGAAATATTCGATGCGGCTGATCATTTTGCGGATCTTTGGCGACTTCCCGCGTGTGCTTTGGAAATACTGCCGTACCCGGTTCTTCAGATTGATGGCTTTGCCCACGTAAAGGATGGTATCGCCTTCCTTCATGATATAGACGCCGGGACAGGATGGAAGTTTGCGTACTTCTTCCTGGATATCGAACATGACCGCACCTCCTTTTCACCGTAGTTGCATGCTTCTGTACTATTATACTATATTCCGTCAACCTTGACAATAAAAGACGGGTTTGATATCATTATGCCGATATAGAAAGGCAGCAGACTCATGAGTGATAATAGAAGAAAAAGAAAGAAAAAGAATAATGGGCAGCCGGGCATCAAGGAGATCGCGCTCCTGATCGTGGCGGCAGCCTTTTTGTTATGCGCCGTCATCCTGATCACCAAAGGGATCCGAAAAGACAGGGCAGAAAAAGAAACACGCAGAAGAAATGCTTCTTCCGAGTCTTCCTATGATGAAGAGGAGAGCATGCCGGAGCCGACGCTCACGGTCTCTGTAGAAGGGGAGACGATCCCTTGTCTGCAGCAGGACGATGGCCTCTATGTGGGATTCGATGAGTGCAATGCAAAGGTCCTGCATGATGGCCTGATCCTGGATGAAAAGAACCAGCAGTTCTTCTACACGACGTTGACGGAGGGCAAGCAGAAATTTCCTAAGGCGGACGTTCCATTGATGACCAAGTTCGGCATCGAATTCATACAGCTGGACTGGGTCGCGCAGAATTTCTTTGTTCAGGTAGAGCAGGAAGACGCGGTCACGTTCCACATCACACCGCTCGAACCGGAGGATGAGAGCAGCGTCCTTAAGGCCAAGCTTCCGTCACAGCCCATCTCCATGTTCTGGTTCCAGGACTTCACAGGCGGCTATGATGACGATCAGAAAGCGGCCGTGAAAAAGACCAAAGGCAACGCTAACGTCATGTCTCCGACATGGTATTCCCTGCAGGAAGATGGGACGTTCAAGAGCCTGGCCAATAAGAAGTGGGTGAAGTGGGCCCATAAAAACGATATGCAGGTATGGGCGCTGGTCGATAATGCGTTCGACAGCGCGCTCACCCTGGAAGTCCTGTCGGATGAAGAGAAGAGAGAAGCCTTGATCGCGTACTTGCTGGAACAGTGCCAGACACTGGGGCTGGACGGGATCAATCTGGATTTCGAGTCGCTCAATGAAGAGACAGCTCCGTATTTCATCGAGTTCG
>JAFVHC010000167.1 GCA_017474705.1 Bacillota bacterium | reverse complement strand
TGTCTCCGCCAGACATATCCATCTGAGCCGCGAGGACATGGACATCCTGTTTGGCAAGGGCTCTGATCTGACACCGCAGAAGGATCTGATGGGCGGCCAGTTCGCCGCGAAGGAAACGGTGACCATCATAGGCTTGAAGCTGCGCGCCATTGAGAACGTCCGTGTACTGGGTCCGCTGCGTAAGCAGACGCAGGTAGAAGTCTCCGCGACGGACTGCATCCGGCTGGGGGTCAAGGCGCCTGTGCGTCTTTCCGGTGACCTGAAGGGATCCGCGCCGATCACGATCATCGGGCCGAAGGGTGCCGTCACGATCCAGGAAGGCTGCATCGTGGCTTTGCGCCATATCCATATGTCTCCGGCTGACGCTGCCGCTTATGGCGTGAAGGACAAACAGGTCGTGCGCGTGCAGATGGGCGGAGAGCGCGGCGGTTATCTGGACAACGTGCCGGTCCGTGTAGACCCGAGTTTCACCACAGAAATGCACATCGATACGGATGAAGCCAATGCGCTGGGCATCCACAACGGCATGGAACTGAACATCGTTATTTAGTAGTATAAAAGGAGAATGATCATGCTGCTTGCTAAAGTTATCGGCACAGTCGTAGCGACCCGTAAAAATGAGAATCTGGTCGGAAGCAAGTTCCTTATCGTCGAGACGCTGAAAGAAATGAAGGACGGCGGACGCCGCCTTGTGGCAGTCGATCAGGCCGGTGCCGGTATCGGTGAACTGGTCCTGGTGGCGCTGGGCAGCGCGGCAAGACAGGAGCCCTCTTCCGAGAATTCTTCCATCGATGCGGCGATCGTTGGTATCGTGGATAATCCGGATGAGATATACATTCGTTGACAAGTGTGCTATCATATAAATATACAAATATGATGAATGAGGCACACGTTGGATCGCCGCTGGCGATTTTGCGGGCTGATACAAGGAGTGGTACCTATGGATATGAAAAACGAACTGCGCGCGTTGGGCATGCTGGAGCTGAAATCCATCGCCAAAGGTTTTTACTGTGCGGATACCGTTGTGAAAACGGCTGAGGTGGAGCTGGTCAAAGCGACGCCCATCTGCCCGGGTAAATTCATCATCCTGATCCAGGGCGGGATCGCGGCTGTCGCGGCGGCGTTGGAAGCCGGCCGCAATATGTGCAGGGATTACGTCGTGGACAGTTTCCTGCTGGGCAATCCACATGAGCACGTCTTCGGCGCGCTGGCAGATACCTATACCTTCGAGAAGACGCAGGCTATGGGCGTGGTCGAGACGTGGGCTGTCCCGGCGGCTTTGGTCGCCGCGGATCAAGGCGCCAAGGCGGCACAGTCAGATGTGGTCAAAGTCGGCCTCGCGCAGCAGCTCGGCGGCAAAGCTTACGTGGTATTCACCGGCGAAGTAGCCGCTGTACAGGCGTCTGTGGAAGCCGCGGTGAACGATCTGCGTGTCAGCGCCAAGCTGATCGATACCACGGTCATTCCGAATCCGGATCTCAAGCTTTGGGAAGCGTTGGTATAAACTGTTATTTTAAGGTAAAAGGCCTGTGAAGAGTTCACAGGCCTTTTATTGATTTAGGGCTTTTGATAAGGATCCATGTCAGTTCTGTTTGCACATGCTGGTTCCAACCATCAGGTATCCCAGCCTGTATTTTTGATCAGGAACACATGCAGGGAAATCAGAAAAAAATTAATAGCATGTGTTTGATCGAATATCCACATGTTTATTGAAGATGGTTTTGATTAAGCATGTGGAGATTGTTATTTTGTTGAAGGGAAAATGTGAAAAATCTTCAGAAAGCGGGAAAATACAGGATGAAAGCGTCTTTTCTCTGATTTTGGCACATGCTGAGATAAAAAGTGAGTTGATGTGGCATGTGGGTACCTCCTGAAACACATGTAAGAGGCAGTGGAATTCAACCACAGCATGTTGTCATCATCAAAATCACATGCAAGAAGCAATATCTGGCGATTGAAGCATGTGAATAAACAGGAAATTGAAGTTTTCGGCCTGTAGAAGGTTGTGGATCCTGCAGATCTCGGCTATAATCAGCGTATCATTCAACTTACAGGAGGCTGTTATGGGATTCTGGGTCTTTATGCTCTGTATGGTATTGCTGATCCCTGTGATCATGATCGTTTTCGGCTGGATCTTCATGAAGAAGGCGCCGGACAAGGTCAACTGGGCGTTTGGCTATAAAACGAAGCGCTCCATGATGAATGAGGATACATGGGCTTTTGCCCATAAATATATCGGCCGGCTGTGGTGGATCTGCGGTCTTGTACTGCTGCCGCTTTCCGTGATCCCCCTGCTGCTCCTTTCAGGGAAAGATAAAGATATGGTGGGCAATGTCGGTGCGTTCATCACCATGGTGCAGATGATCCCTCTGGTGGGGACGATCTTCCCGACGGAGCGTGCGTTGAAAAAGAACTTCGACGAGAACGGATGGCCAAGATGATCTCTCTACGATGCGTGGATGGTGCTCTGCGTGCGGCTGTGTTACACTCCCTTGCGTAAGGAGGTCATAAATATGGATACATATGTAACAGGCAGCGTGATACGCGCGCTTCGTGAAAGCAAGCACATAACGCAGGAAGAACTGGCGGAAAAGATCTTTGTCAGCGGCAAAGCCGTGAGCAAATGGGAGACTGGTCAGGGATTTCCGGATATCAGCCTGCTGGAACCATTGGCCAGGGCACTGGACATCTCGGTGATCGAACTTTTGTCCGGTGCACAGATCCGGAATGGGAATCGTTCGGCCAACATGGCCAGGAACCTGTTTTATATCTGTCCTGTCTGCGGTAATGTGATCCGGACCATAGGAGAGGCCTTGATCAGCTGCTGCGGGATCACTCTGCCGCCGCAGAAACCGGAAACACCGGACCGGGAGCATGAGATCCTGGTGGAGCAGGTCGAGGATGAGTATTACGTCCGGATCGAACACCCTATGACGAAGGATCATTATATTTCGTTTCTGGCCGCGGCATCTGATGAAGGTATGCAGTTCATCAAACTGTATCCGGAAGGAAGTGCCGAAGCCAGGTTCAAAAGAAGTCGGGTGCAGTACCTTTATGCCTGCTGCAACCGTCACGGGTTGTTTCAGATCAGTAGAAAAGAGATCCGATGAGAAGCTATTACAAAGCATATGATGACAGATACAGGACGATCCATGAAAAAGGCCTGCAGTGGTCCAGCACCGTATGTACGCCGATCGTGATGGAGGTCCTGGAGCGGTACGGGATCCGCAAGGATCAGAAGATCCTGGAAATCGGCTGCGGGGAGGGCCGGGACGCGCATGTTGTCCTGGACGAAGGTTATGATCTTCTGGCGACGGACGTTTCCAAAGAGGCGGTCGAGTTTTGCAGAAAGATGATGCCTGCCTATCAGGACCGGTTCCGGATCCTGGACTGCCTGACCGATGCACTTGAGGATCGTTTCGATTGCATCTACGCGGTCGCCGTGATCCACATGCTGGTCCTGGATGAGGACAGGAATGGTTTCTATCAGTTCATAGGGGCGCATCTGCAGCCGGAGGGCGTGGCGTTGATCAGCACCATGGGCGATGGAACCTTCGAGATGCAAAGCGACATAACGCAGGCGTTCACGCCGAAGGAAAGAGAACATGAGAGCGGGAAAGTGATGGTCGCCGGCACGTCCTGCCGGATGGTTTCTTTCACGACATTCGAGAATGAGATCGAAAGGAACGGCCTGACGATCATGGAAAAGGGCATAACGCAAGCCTTGCCGGATTTCAATAGTCTGATGTATGCAGTCGTAAAGAAAGAGCCTGTACCTGCTCTGGATCAATGATCGGGGAGCAGTTACAGGCTCTCTTTCTTTGTTTTACAGGATACCGACTTCGCGTTCCAGCACCTGTTTCGCGTAACTGGTGAATCCGGGCTGGCCGCGCAGGACCTTATAGCTGGTGTGCACGTCGGAGCCTTCGCCCTCGACGCGGACGATCAGGCTGGAGACCTTGCTGCCTTCCAGAGCTTCGTTGATGGCGTCGCAGCCGGAGGCCAGGTCATAGATGTGGGTGACCCAAATCCCGTGGTAACCCTTCAGTTTGCAGACGCTCAGGATCTCACGGGAGAGGTAGAGGTTTTCCATCGTGAAGTACCGGTGATCGGTTCATTGAACAGCATCAGACTGTCTGGTGTCATGTCAGTCATTCCGGCGCGCAGCGTCTTGAGTTCCTGCCCCAGTTTGCCGTGCTGCAGCTCGGTATTTTCCTCGTGGGAGAAGACCGTGACGACGCCTGCCACCGGACTGATGGACGCTGTGGCTGCAGGAATGGGCCAGCCCAGCTGGAACAGGACCTGCAGGGTGCCGACGGTACGCAGGAAGGTGGTCTTACCGCCTTGGTTCATACCGGTAAGGATGAACAGTTCACCGCCCGGTGCGAAATCGATATCGTTGGCGATGGCCTTCCTGGTGTGCAGCAAAAGAACAGGATCGATCATTTCCGTGGCCGTGAAGGCTTTTTCTTCCATCGGCCGGATCTCTGCGAAGATCAGCGGCACGCGGAAGCTGTCCATCTGGCGCCAATAGTTCAGGCCGGCCAGATAAAAGTTCAGGTCGCGGTACAGATCATCCAGATCCTCGATCATGTCTCGCATGGTGGAGAGAAACTGACGGTAATGGATGTGCATGGCGTCGTGGAGCAGTTCTTCCACCGGAGAACGCATCTCCTTAACCTGCCCCAGATCCCAAAGCTTGTCCGCATGTCTGCCCTCTTTGGATCCGAAGGGCAGGAGCTTGCGCACGTATTTATCCTTGTGTATGCCGGTGACGGCACACTGGGTGACGTGCATCTCCTCATCCATGGTGAAGCGCAGGGTATAACTGGCAATGGAATCCAGACCGCTGGTGACGGCTTCCCAATCCTCCGTGAAGGTCTTGAAATAATGCCTGTCCAGTTTTTCCTGCACGACTTCATATAGGCGTTTGAGACCTCGGGAGGTCAGTTTGCCGGCTTCGATCTGCTTGCGCAGGGCATCCGCCAGATCAGACAGCGTATCATGCGCATGCCGGAACAGTTTGAACTCCTGCAGACTGTCGGTGTCGAACGCGCCGCCGGAAGGTGCGCGGCAGACCGACTGGATCTCCAGGATGCACTGGCATACGGCTCGTACCTTCAGTACGATATCCGGAAAGCTGCGAAATTCGCTGATGATCTCCTTGCGGTAGATCAGATCCTCCGGATCGGTGGTCAGAAAGTGCCTCCAGTTCATTTCCTGGGCGTGGGCCAGATCGAACAGGTCTGCATGTAGTCCTGCAGCAGCAGATCGACCAGAGCCTGATCGGAGATAGCAAAGGAGGAGACGGGTGCTGCGGTCCCCGCATTCTCATGCGCGTGTGTCAGAAAGCCCATGACCGGCACCTCCTTCATACATGTTTTCTTCCCGTTCCGTGCGGCAGTAGGCAGAAGCCTCATGCATCAGGTCCGGGTCGTCCAGCAGATCCTCCAAAGTGATCTGGAAGCTTTTGGCGGTCTCCATGGCATAGCTGTTGCCCAGAGGCGCGGATTCTTTGAGACGATAGGTGTGTTCCATACCTTCTCCATCATGGAAGGCGGAAACGGTGATCAAACTGATGAAATGCCTGGCTTCTTCTGGAGATAGTCTGGCTTTCAGCAGGTAATAGATATCGTACAGGTGGGTGACGACGATGTGGGTGATGGAAGCGTTCAGGAACCGCTGCATGAGATCCCCGCAGATGGAGACGGCTTCGATGGGGTTGGTGCTGGTCATCGGTTCATTGATGAGGACCAGATCCTCAGCGGTGGCCTGCTGCATGATGTTGGACAGCCGCTGGATCTCCACACCCATGCGGGAAACGGTCATCGAAGAATCCTCGCCGGAGGAGAAAAGAGTATGGAATCTCCGGAAAGGCTGGTAGCGGAAGGAGACCGCCGGTACTTTGAGGCCCAGCTGCGCCAGGACCAGGGACTGGCCGATGGTCTTCAGATAGGAAGTCTTGCCGGAATGGTTGGCGCCGGTGATCAAAGTGGAAGATGCAGCGGGCAGGGTGACCGTCTTGCCTTCCATGTTGGCAAGATGCAGTGCCAGATCCGGATACATCAGTTTCTCGGATGCCAGGCTTTCGCCGGAAGGATCAGGCAGGCACAGAACATAGCCGGCATCGGTGAACGCATCTTTCAGTTGCAGACCCACCACCGGATAATGCAGGCTGTCTTCCAGTTCCAAAAGCTCGTCTGTACGCATAGGACGGACAGATTGCAGCAATTTGTGCACTTTCATGATCTCGGAATGATAATGCTTCTCATAATGCTGCAGCAGATATTCTTCAAAATGGGTGCCGTAACCGGCACGGGTATACTTCATGGCCGGGAACAGGGATGTGGATGAAGCGCTGGGTGCGGTCTGCGCCAGCAGCGGTTCGGATTCCGTAGTTTCCACGTCATCGCGGATCACGCCGATCTCGGTGGCATCTCCGGTCTCCCGCGTATTGATGCCTACGTAGAAGTGGCGGGACAGCGGCAGGGTGCGCGGCACCTGGTCGGCAACGGAACGGATCTGCGTGAAGACGGGATCCTTCCGGATCTCCTGCAGAAGCGATCTAAGCGATTTGAGACGGTCGGAAGTGAGCGTGCCCGAAGTCAGCGCGTCCAAAGCCTCGATCAACTGCAGGAAGGCCTTCAGTACACGATAGGTATACAGGACCTCGTGGAACGTGTCGGCAGAACGCTTCTGTTTATCCAGTTCGTCACGCAGCGCACACACCGCTTCATAGGCGGCTTTCGCGGCCGCCGTGTCGGATAGATCGTGAAAAAGCTGATATCTGGCGGAAAGCTCCGCGATATCACTCTCAAAATAGCAAAGAGCCCAGTCGAGGGCGGCTTCCTCTGTCAGATCCGGAGCGCACAGCCGAAGCAGCTTGACGATGTCCAGATCCAGGAAGGCCTGCTGGAGTTCGATATTTTTGGTATGGGATACTACCAGTTTCATAGGGGATACATCTCCTCGGTTTCGATAACAAGTACCATGCTATTATACATCCTGAAGGCCAGAAACACAAGGGAAATCAGTTGACAAGACAAAGGACGGTACAGTATAATCGTACTGCTGATGTGTCCGTGAAAGACAAACATCGGAAGGAGCTAGATATGAATATCACTGAGCGTTTCATGCAGTACGTACAGTATAATACCCAGTCGGGCGAACGGTCCGACACGTTTCCCAGCACAGAGTCCCAGCTTGCTTTCGGCCGCGTTCTGGCGGATGACCTGCGCGCCATCGGCGTACAGGATGTGCAGCAGGATGCTTATGGCTATGTGACGGGCACCATCCCCGCTACGACGGAACAGACGCTGCCCGTTGTTGGTTTCCTGGCCCATATGGACACCGCGCCGGACTTTACGGCCGACGGTGTCAAACCCCGGCTGATCGAAGACTATGCCGGCGGTGACATCGTGCTGAACGAGGAGCAGCAGATCATCACCCGGGTACAGGATTTCCCCAGCCTGTTGAACAAAGTCGGCAAGCGATTGATCGTGACGGACGGCACCACGCTTTTGGGTGGGGATGACAAGGCCGGCATCTGCATCATTTTCGCTATGGCGGAATACCTGCTCGCGCATCCTGAGATCCCGCATGGGAAGATCCGCATCGCGTTCACACCTGATGAGGAGATCGGATCCGGCGTGGACCATTTCGACGTGGAAGCCTTCGGTGCGGACTATGCCTATACCATCGACGGCGGCGGCCTGGGCGGCATCGAGTACGAGACCTTCAATGCAGCCTCCGCTAAGGTCGAAGTCCAAGGCAAAAGCAGTCATCCGGGTTCCGGCAAGGGGCATATGAAGCATGCAGCCGAGATCGCGATGGACTTCCACCATATGCTGCCTGCGCAGGAAAAGGCGCAGTATACCGAAGGGTATGAAGGCTTCATCCACCTGCTGTATATCGGCGGCAGTGTCGAGCATACCGAAATGTATTACATCATCCGCGATCATGACCGGACGCTGTTCGAGCAGAAAAAGGCATTGATGCAGAAGACGGCGGAGTATATCAACGAGAAATACGGTGCTGGCACCCTGGCGCTCACGGTCACCGATTCGTATTACAACATGCGTGAGAAGATCGAACAGTGTAAGAAGATCGTGGATCA
>JAFVHC010000166.1 GCA_017474705.1 Bacillota bacterium | reverse complement strand
TGGCGGCAAGGACGCGGCAGCACGCAGTGCGGAGCGGCCTGTGAGTCACCGATCTATCGACCCGCCGCCGATATGAGCCCAAAAGTGCGAATACCAGCAAGGACGCGGCAGCACGCAGTGCGGAGCGGCCTGTGAACTAAAAAACTATAAGGAGCACTAATGTCCAACATATTCGATTATCTTGCCTGGCGCGCCGACGTGCCATTCTCCGTCGATCCTTTCAACGAGGTCGACAACCTGGTCCTGTCCGAACTCGCCTATACGGATTTTGAAGGGATCGTAGATGAAGCGCCTGTCTCTCTGGAAGATGCCTGCGCTGCCTACTTCGCCCGTTACAGCCGAGAAGAAGTGCTGCTTCGTACCACCTATACAGGCAAAGCCCCTCTTCTCATGGAGGAGATGGTCAAAGGTGCCCGCTTCCGCGGCACCATCTTAAGCAACTCTTTCAGTGAGCTGGACAAGGACCAGAACGTACAGATCGCCGCGGTCACTTTCCACCTGCCGGACGGGACGACGTATATCGCTTTTCGTGGTACCGACGGCACTCTCATCGGGTGGAAAGAGGACTTCGGAATGGGATTTGAATCTCACACCGCAGGTCAACAGCGAGCCGCCCGCTACCTGAACGAGGTCGGCCGTATCACGCCCGGTACTCTGCGGGTCGGCGGCCATTCCAAAGGCGGAAACTTTGCCGTCTACGCTTCTGCCTTTTGTGACTCTGAGATCCGCGAACGGATCCGCGAGGTCTACACCAACGATGGGCCCGGATTCCGAGATGATATCCTGGCGACCCCTGAATACGACGCCATCGTGCCGCGCGTCATCAGTATCGTGCCCGATACGTCTATTATCGGGATGCTGCTGGGCAGTGAGGGTGTGCACCGCATCATCGACTCCACCGCCGTCGGCCTGGTCCAACATGATGCCTTCACCTGGCAGGTGCTGCGCAATCGTTTTGTCCAGGCCGAGGCCACGGAGCTGGGCATCTTCATCGATCAATCCATCAAGCACTGGTTCGCGGGCATGGACGATGAGGAGCGCCGCACGCTGACCGATACCATCTTCACCGCCTTTGAAACGGCCGGCATGGAGAACTTCCATGATGGCACCCGCCTCAAGCGTCTGGAGATGATGTATCAAAGTTTACGCAAGCTGCCCAAAGAACAGCAGAGCGACATCCTGCGGGCTGTCGGCCTTCTATTCCAGAGCGGCGGACAGACAGCTTGGGCAAAACTGTTGGGAGAAAAATAAAAACACATGCTGCTTTTGATCATCATTCATCTCAGCCTGTGTTTCCGATGATGCACACATGTCAGATGATGGAGAAATCTCATCTGGCATGTGTTTTTTATATCTCTCACATGTTAAAAAGCTATATTGATGCATCCAGCCTGTGTTTTTTCTTTTGCACACCAAGGTCCAGTCGCCGAAAGCCCTCTTCATGGCCTCTATATCGCTCGAAAACATGATTGGCACACATGCTGATGACAAAAAAATATTCAACGAGCATGTGGTGACATCAAAAAACACATGCTGAAAAGAATCCGCTTCATTCCAGCATGTGCATCTATCGAAAAACACAGTCTACAGACAAAAAGTGGAAGACGCAGCATGTGCTACATCTCATAATCTCCAGGTCACCGTCTGGTTGTTTTTGCCTTCCACCTTTTCAAATCCCAGTGATTCGTACAGGCAGATCGCCGGGGTGTTGTCGACCTCGACCAGGAGCATCATATCCGCAGGGCGGTTCAGTTCGATCGCCTTGGCGACCAGCTTCCGGCCCCAGCCGCGGCGGCGGAAGGACGGTTCGACCCAGACGTCGAAAGGTTCGTTATCGTCGAAGCATTTCGTAATGTCGATATATCCCAGGACGTGACCATCTTCTACAGCCAGCAGCACGCGGAAACGCTCCGGCGCTTCGATCACCCGTTCCGCCGTCCAATACACTTCCGTTCCGTGGATCGCCTTGTACTGCTCCTCATAAGCCTTGGACAGCAGTTCGATCCCCGTGGTATCGATCTGCAGATGCCGGTCATGCAGGACCATCTTCTGCTGTTCTTTGTCGAATTCAGCGTCGTTGCGTTCCAGCAGTTCTTTCAAAACGCGATTGGCCGGATTGAATACGAAATCCGCCTGATACCCGGGATAGTTCGCTTTGAGCCAGTCCATGATCTCCTCATAAGCAGCCGCCGAACGGGACAGCCCGACGATCATCTCGATGTACCGGTCCTCCTCCATGATCAGAAAATCAAAAAGGCCGGTCATTTCGCCATTTTCGTATACGCCCAACACATGATCATTGGGCTTGTCCAGCGAATTCATCAGATTTCGCTCGACTTGTCCCGGCGTGGAAAGCATGGGGTCAGAAAAGCATGGATCGTTGTTGAGTTCATGGATGAAATCCAGGCAGGAATCAAAAGAAGTGAGTCTATCGATCATATAAAGCACCTTTCTGTCTATCGAAAAGAGTTATCTTATTCGATTATATCCTCCGATTTGCTCTATATCAACAAAAAACTCTTTCATAGATAAAAAGACGAAACAGGATCTGTCCTGTTCCGTCTGCTTTGAGCACAGCCCCGGTTGGTCCGTTCTGACCATTTGCGGCCGGCTGCCCGTTCCGTTCTGCCGGATGGCGTTCGGACTCGGGCTGCCGGTCTTTTTTGATTCGTTCGAATCCATAGAAAATGTCCTGGATCGGTCTCCCGATCACCCTGCGGTGGAGGCGTCTTTGCGTAGAACGAGATGGACGGATCAGGCAAAAATGAGGTGTGACTTGTGCATGGCGAAGGCCGAAGCGCTCTGCCTTGTTGATCACATGTTTGAAAAGTGGCAGCATCATAGTTCATCTGCCGGAACCGGTCTCAAACGTCCCGCACCAAAACTGTGCCCAAAGCAGGCGGTCCTGAAGGAGACCGCTTACGCGGCGGTCTCCAGGAAGGCTTCGAAGACTTCAGAGAAGCTGTCGTTGACGTCGAACGGCTGATCGAAGTGCACCTCCGAGTTGATGAGGGCTCGATCGATCTCCGCCGAGATCTCGTCCGACTTCTTGTTCATCATCGCGGCGTATCGCTTGATGACGTTGCGGTCGAAGTTGATCGTCGTCACGATCTTGACATCGCAGCGGTAGGAGACCTGCTCGCCGTCGTTGTTGAACCGGTAGCCGGTCCCGGCGTTCTGCCGAACGATCTCGCCGTTGCGCAGATCGTTCATGGTGCGGAACAGGGCCGCCACCTGCTGCCGTTGCTTGTTCAGGCCGGCCTCCGCATCCATGTCGATGGCCTGCTCCTGCTTCGCACGGACGATGGCGCGGCACAATGCTTCCTTCTGCTCCAGCAGGTAAAGCAGGAAGCCTGCGATCTGCGTAATCTTGTCCGCGTACTCGGTGGTCGGCGCGTCCACCGTGGTCTC
>JAFVHC010000165.1 GCA_017474705.1 Bacillota bacterium | reverse complement strand
ATTACTGGAAAGGTGCATATGATCATCAAAACGCACTTTTGATCACTGAAACATACGGCTGTATCGATCCATATGCTGTTTCGGAAATGGAAGATATTGCCGTTGGTCTGACAGCCCGGCGGTTTGGAATGCTGGATCATCTGATCATCCTGCGCGTGGGTGTGAATATGGACGTATTTCCAACAGGTATGACACCGGAAATGCTTTGGGGAGAAGCGACCGATAATCATATCGCCACGGAAAACAGCATGGAGTCTGTAGATATTTTCGAAACGGGAATGAAGAATTGTTTTGATACTGGAAGGATCGTGATCGATGCGATCCTGGAAGGAAGATTATAATCACAGACCTGGAGGTCGTTGAAATGAAGTTCATCATGGCATACAGCGGAGGAAAGGATTGTACACTTGCCTTGGACAGGATGATCAGGCAAGGGCACGAACCGGTTGCGATGTTTACCACGATCTCCTATGAAGGGTTCAATCATAATCACTTGATCAGAAAAGAAGTGTTTCAGGCATATGAAGAATGCCTGGGCATACCTGTGATCTTTTGTAATGCATCTGAGATCCACCATACAGAACCGATCTATAAAGAGCTAAAAGAAGCGATCGAAAAGTATGACGCAGAAGCCATCTGCACGGGGGACATTTATCTGGAACACGTTGCGTTGTGGAACAAACGTATGACAGAGGATCTCGGGGTCGAATGGTCCTGTCCTTTGTGGAATGAACCTACGGAGGCGATCCTGAACGAGTTCTTGGAAAGAGGATACAAAGCCAGGATCAAAGCGGTGGAAAGAGATCGTCTCGGGGAAGAATATCTCGGGAAAGAGATCACGCATGAGCTGATCTCTGAGTTCAAGCAAAAAGGGATAGATGTTTGCGGAGAGAATGGAGAGTACCATTCCATCACACTGAATGGCCCGATATTCAAAAAACCTTTGCCTGTCGTGATGCAGAACATATTTCGATCTCAAAACTATTCCGTATATGATGTTCTTCTTCTTCGGCAGTGGCTGAAGTCGATCAAATTATGATACAACGGTCCGGACGATACTAAGAGGAGAGTTGCAATATGAAAGATAATAAGGTCCTGATGGTGACACAAGCGGCTTTGATAGCGGCATTATACGTCGTATTGACGTTGATCTTCGCACCGATCTCCTTCGGCCCGATGCAGGTGCGCGTCGCGGAGATCCTGACGATACTTCCCATGTTTACCAGCGCCGCGATCCCAGGTCTGTTCATCGGCTGTCTGCTGGCGAACATCATTGGAGGTGCGATCATCTGGGACGTCATTTTCGGCAGTATCGCGACGTTGATCGGTGCGGTCTTCGGATATCTGCTTCGAAAGAATCGCTGGCTCGTGCCGATCCCGGCGATCATTGCCAACGCGCTGATCGTCCCGCCGGTCCTGTGGTACGGATATGGCTTCACTGACACGCCGTTGATCCTGATGGTCGTATATGTGGCGGTGGGTGAGATCATAGGATGTTATATCCTGGGTGAATTGTTCGCGACTGTGCTTTTGAAATATCGTAAAGTTTTGAGATAAAAATACTTTCTCCGACCGAATCCGTGATACACGTTATTTGACCGGATGAATTGACAAAACCTGCATTTCCTGTTATGTTATAAATAACAATAGGTTCGTTTATGATCACGAACCAAGTGTAAAAGGAGAGAACAAAATGAAGAGAAGAATCATTGCGCTGGTGTTGCTCATCGCAGCGCTGACCGCTCTTGTCGGCTGCTCAAGTGGAGGAGGTTTCACTGGCACCTATAAGCTGACCAAGTTTATGGGCATGGAGATCGAGCAGGCGAATTCTCTGTATGGTCTGGGCGGAGGCGAAGGCTCCCTTGAAGACATGTTCATCATCACGCTTAAATCCGGCGGCAAGGCTGATTTCGAAGTCGATGGTGAAAAGCAGGAAGTCAATTATAAGATCTCCGGTGAGAACATCGAATTGTCCCTTGATGGCGAAAGTATCAACGGCACCATCAAAGATAAAGTGATCACGCTGTCCGTCGAGGGTATCGAGCTTGAGTTTACCAAGAAATAATCATTGATCGATCCAAAAGCTCCGCTCTGTATCCAGGGTGGAGCTTGATTTTATGTTCTGAGAGGGTGAATGGATCATGGCCGGACGGGTCATCTATTATTTCCTGCAGTGCACCTGGGGTCTGGTCCTGAATCTGGCGGGAGGGCTCATGTGGCTGTTCCTGCATCTTAGGGGAGCTTGCGGCTTCCGGTATCAGAATGCTGCCGTGACTTATTGGAATCGGGCTTCCAGTATGGCGATCGGATCTTTCATTTTCCTGGAAAAGGATCTGGACCAAGAGGAAGAGAGGATCCTGTATCATGAATACGGGCATACGTTCCAATCGGCATGGCTCGGACTGCTGTATCTTCCGGTCATTGCGCTGCCGTCCTTGATCTGGGCCAACAGCCGCTGGCTGGAACGTTATCGACGGCGCACCGCGACGTCCTACTATAAGTTTTACCCGGAGCGATGGGCCGATCGGATCGGCACATGGCAGTTCCGCAAGATCAACAAAACAGAAAGGCGGAAAAACGAAATGGACTATCCGGAGATCCCCATGCTCCCGATCAATCCTTCGCTGGAAGGATTTGCTTTGCTGCAGCGGGACATCGTTTATACCAGCTGCGACGGCAGGGATTATTCACTGGATCTGCTTGGGCCCTGGCCAGCAGAAGATGCGGCGCCTCAGAAGTACCCCTTGGTCGTCTTCGTACAGGGCAGCGCTTGGACGACGCCGGATCGGAATTATGAGATCCCCCAACTGGGCAAACTGGCTGCGGAAGGCTTTGTTGTGGCCACGGTAGGACATCGCTCCTGCGTGGATGGTTATAAAGCCCCTGCCTTTCTGCAGGACGTAAAGACAGCGATCCGATTCCTTCGCGCCCATGCGGAAGAATACAGGATCGATCCGGAACGGGTCTGCATCTGGGGCACGAGTTCCGGCGGCAATACAGCGCTCCTCGTCGGTACGACGGCCGGGGATCCGCGATTCCTTACGGAGGAATATAAAGAGTGTTCCGATGCCGTACAATTGGTCGTCGAATGTTTCGGGCCCACAGATCTGAACGCTATGGTGACCGAAAACTATCAGGCCATGGTGGATGATCCTACGACGATCTTTGCCATGCTCTGCGGCCATCCGTTCACGGACGAAGTGAAAGAAGTGATGGCTATGATCAGTCCCTTGAACTATGTCGAGGCCGGCAAGGATTTCCCGCCGTTCCTGATCTTGCACGGCACAGGAGATCCTGTCGTCGATTATACGCAAAGTACCCGTATGTACAAGAAACTGTTGGACAACGGGTATGATGCCACCATGTATCAGGTGCCCGGCGCACCGCATGAAGGTTCGTTCTGGAGCAGAGATCTGCTGCAGGTGATCTTTGACTATATCAAGGCTCGGTTATAAAACAGGAGGAAAATACTATGGAAATGACGTTGCGTTGGTACGGTTCTGCTTTTGATACTGTCACATTGAAACAGATCCGCCAGATCCCCGGTGTGACAGGCGTGATCACCACATTGTATGACACAAAACCCGGCGAAGTCTGGAGCCGTGAACGGATCCGCGCTTTGAAAGATGAAGTCGAAGCTTCCGGCCTCCATATCAGTGGTATCGAAAGCGTCAATGTGCATGACGCCATCAAGACCGGTGCCCCGGACCGGGATCAGTATATCGACAATTATATCCAGACGCTGGAGAACCTTGGCCTGGAAGACATCCACCTGGTCTGCTATAACTTCATGCCTGTTTTTGACTGGACCCGTACGGAGCTGGCCCGTGGTCGTCCGGATGGATCCACTGTACTTGCATATACGCAGGAAGCGGTCGATGCGCTGGATCCGGAGAAGATGTTCGATTCCATCGCCGGCGATATGAATGGCACGGTGATGCCCGGATGGGAGCCGGAGCGCATGGAGCATGTCAAAGAACTCTTTGCCATGTATAAAGAGATCGATGATGAAGCGCTTTTCGCGAACCTGAAGTATTT
>JAFVHC010000164.1 GCA_017474705.1 Bacillota bacterium | reverse complement strand
TTTCTCGGTATCACCGTCCACATAACCACCGGCGGCATCCGTCGGACCATCGGTCCCATCACTGCCAACGGAGAAGACGGCGGCGTTGGACATGCCGCTGATACCGGCCGCGGCGGCCAAAGCGATCTCCTGGTTGCGCCCGCCCAGACCGTGTCCGGTGAGCTTGACCACGGTCTCGCCGCCTGCGATAAAGGCCAGTGCCTTGCCGGAGGCGGCGTGGGTCTTCAGGATCGAAGCAAGGAAGCTTCCTGCTTCCTTCGCCTGGCAGCAGAGCTGATCGGTCAACAGGACGGGTTCATATCCCAGTTCTTTACAGACCTTGCCGGCGGCGGAGCACAGTTCACGCACACTGCCGTTGATCTGCGTATGGACGTTGTCCAACGTTTTCGGCGTTTCCACGTCCAACAGACGAAGAGCGGCATCCGACATCTTCAGATCATATTTTTTCTGGATGCGCCAGGCATCTTCAACTGTCGTGCTGTCCGCACAGGCAGGACCGGAGGCGATCATATCCAGAGGATCGCCCAGGATATCGGAAAGCACCACGGCCTCGACCTTGGCAGGCCAGCAGAGCTGCGCGAAGCGGCCGCCTTTGACGGCGCTCAAACGCTTGCGGATCGTATTGATCTCCACGATGTCGGCACCGCAGGCCAGAAGCTGACCTGTGATATCCTGCAGTTCTTCACCGCTGACGAGCGGTTTCTCGAACAGGGCGCTTCCACCGCCGGAGAGCATGAACAGCACGGTGTCTTTCTCGCTTAGATCCGAGACCAGATCCAGCGCCAGCTGCGTGCCCCGGAAGGAGTTTTCATCCGGCACGGGATGGCCGGCTTCCACACAGGTGAAGTTCGCGATCGGTCCCATCACGTGATCATATTTGGTCACTACGATACCGTTTTCGATGCGGCTGCCCAGACAGTCGGAAGCGGCCTTGGCCATCTGCCAGGCGGCCTTTCCGGCGGCGACCAGCAGCACGCGTCCCGGGAATTCTTTGCCTTTTAAAGCTCGTTCCACCGCCGCGTCCGGCTGGACCGCGGCGATGGCTTTTTTAACGATCTCATCAGCATGATTTCTGAGAGTCTGGTTCATCATTGCCTCCTATAGCATCAGAAGATCAAAGAAAGGATGAAGATCTCGACCATAGCCGCAAGACCGATGATCAAGGTCATCAGAGTCTGTGTACGATAACCTTCTTCCGGCTTCATTTCGCCAAAGTTGGTCACGACCCAGAAGTAACTGTCGTTTGCGTGAGAAACGGTCATGGCACCGGCACCGATGGCCATAACGACCAGAGCGATCTCAGCAGGCGCCGTGTATCCAAGAACAGCCAGGAGTGGTGCTACGATACCGGCAGTCGTCGTGATCGCAACAGTGGAAGAACCCTGTGCGCTCTTGAGGATCGCCGCCAGCAGGAACGGGAAGAAGATGCCCATGGCCTGCAGGACAGAAGCATGCTCGGTGATGTAATTGACCATATCGGAAGAAGCGATGACTTTACCAAGAACGCCGCCCGCGGCAGTGACGAACAGGATCGGGCCTACGGTCTTCAAAGTGTCGTTGGTCATGTCATAGAAGGAGGCCTTCTGACCGGCGATGAACAGCTGGATGATCGCCAGGATCGCGCCGACAGCCAGCGCCATGATTGGAGTACCCAGGAAGGTGAAGAAATCAGCAATGGGGCCTTCGCCGCCAGCCATGGCGATGACAGAGGAAACACCCATCAGGATGATCGGTACGATCAGCGGAGCCAGAGCATTCAGTCCGCCTGGCAGCTTGCCGTACTCGGCCTTCAGTTCTTCATAGGTCTTGACGACTTCATCAGAAGTGTGGATCTCGTCCGCACTCTTGATCTTCTTGCCGATGTATTTCGCGAAGATCAGACCGGCGATCAGGGGCAGGATGGAGCAGAGGACACCCATGCCGATGACCAGCAGCAGGTATTCGCCCGCACCAAGGGTCTGCGCCGCAGCAATCGGACCGGGTGTCGGAGGAATGAAGACGTGTGCGATGTACAGACCGCAGGAGAGGCAGACGGTCATGGCGACAGAGGACTTTCCTGTACGTTTGACCATTGCTTTACGGATGGGGTTCAGGATAACGAATCCGCTGTCACAGAAGACGGGGATGGAAACGACCCAGCCCATCAGCTCGATGGCCAGTTCCGGATTCTTCTCGCCGACCAGCTTGATCACGAGATCAGCCAGCTTCAAAGCAGCGCCAGTTTTCTCCAGAACGGTACCAATGAAAGCACCCAAGATGATGACGATACCAATGGATTTGAAGGTTCCGGAGAAACCATCGCCAATGGTGCCGGGGATGTCTTTCAGTGGGATGCCTGCTACGATGGCGAGCAGCAGGGAGATGCCCATGATCGCAAGGAAGGGATGGACCTTCAGCTTGGAGATCAAGAGGATCATTGCGACGACTGCGATTACGAACGCAATAATGAGTGGTAATCCTGTCATGACTGAAAACCTCCTTAGTAAGGAATAATATGATGCCTCCATTTTAGTAATTTAAAGTAATGATGTCAACTGTATACTGTGCAGAACAAACAAAAAAGCGGTCCTTATATAGGACCGCATACACTCCCGAAAGGATTCGAACCTCCGACGCATGGCTCCGGAAGCCATCGCTCTATCCACTGAGCTACGGGAGCATGGGAAAGCTGCGCTTTCTCAGGAATAACTCTCCTCATTATTCCGTACATAGTATTATAGTGCAGTCGGTTGGAAATTGCAAGTGTTTTCTATAAGGGCCATAGATCGGGTCTGCTTTAGGACGCCGCAGAGCGGGGCCAAGCACAAGAAAAAGGTGGTAAAAGTTTTCAAGCCCTGCTATAATAGGAAAAAACCAAAAGAGGTATGCATGAAGCATCGCAGTAAGCAAAGCTGGAAGATATGGCTGGTGATCTTTCTCCTGCTGGCGGGGATCGGGTTCCTTCTGTCGCAGCGGCCTAAGCCTGTGGAAATGCAGTACACAGGGGCTGCCTGGGACGAGGTGGACAAGGGAAAACCGTCTTTCACTAAGGAAGAGATCACCGATCGGGCGTTCGAATCCTACAGCCCGCTGGATAAGCTGGGCCGCGCCGGTGAGGCGCTCTGCTGCCTGGGTCCGGAACTCATGCCGGAAGGTCCGCGTGGGTCGATCGCGGGCATCAAGCCCACAGGTTTTCAGCAGGCCAAGTATCCCGGCGTCATCGATGAAGATCCACCGTATCTGTACAACCGCTGTCACCTGGTGGCGTACCGTCTGTCGGGCGAAAATGCCAACGTGTGCAACCTCATCACGGGGACGCGGTATTTCAATGTGAGCGGCATGCAGCCGTGGGAGAGCAAAGTCGCTTCCTATATCGAGCGTACCGGAAACCACGTCATGTATCGGGTGCGGCCGGATTTCCATGGGAAAGAACTGGTCGCCCGCGGCGTGGAGATGGAAGCATATTCCGTCGAAGATCAAGGAAAGGGCGTCTCTTTCCATATATATGTTTACAATGTGCAGCCCGGGATCGAGATCGATTACCGGACCGGACATAATCGTTTGGAATAGAAAGGAAACGATCTATGACTTCATTCGGATGGAATCCCCAATGTTTGACAAAGGATGGAAAACCGTGGCTCCCTGTCATGGGTGAGATCCATTATTCGCGTTATCCGCACCGGTACTGGCGCGAGGAACTGGCCAAAATGAAAGCCGGCGGCGTGGAGATCGTGGCGATCTATGTGTTCTGGAACCATCATGAGGAAACACATGGTGAGATCTCCTGGGCGGGCGACCGGGACATCCGTTCCTTTTTGAAGCTCTGTCAGGAGGCCGGCCTGTATGTATTCCTGCGGCCCGGCCCTTGGTGCCATGGAGAGGCGCGGCACGGTGGTTTCCCGGATTGGCTGTTGGAGATGGATTGCGAGCTGCGTTCCAACGACGCGCGTTATATGGCCGAAGTCAGCCGCTTCTGGACCGCTTTGTATCAGCAGATCGAAGAGTTTCTGTATAAAAACGGCGGCCCGATCATCGGGATCCAGGTGGAGAACGAATACGGTCACGTCGGTGGAGGCGGTGGCGATGAGCACATCCGCGCGCTGACGGAGCTGCTGCATAAGATCGGTTTCGACGCCCCGTATATGACAGCGACCGGTTGGGGGAAGGCCTGCATCGGTGATCTGATGCCCGTCATGGGCGGCTATGTGGAAGCTCCGTGGGATGCTTCCATCAAGGAACTGCCCCCGAACCCGAATTTCGTCTTTGCGAATAAGCGAAGATTGGCCTACAGCGAATCCATCAACTATGATCCGGAACAGTTCCCCTTCCTGCTGGCAGAGCTGGGCGGCGGTCTGCAGGTGACATACAATCGCAGACCGCGTGTCAGTGCCGAAGATACAGGAGCCATGTCACTGGTGCGGCTGGGCAGCGGCGCTAATATGCTGGGCTACTATGTCTATCATGGCGGAACGAACCCGGTCGGGAAGGAGCACACCCAGCAGGAATGCCGCGAAGTCGGCAACTATTGCGATCTGCCGGCGCTGACCTATGATTTTCAGGCGCCGATCCGTGAATACGGCCAGATCGCAGAAAGCTTCAAGGAGATCCGCATGCTGGCGTTGTTCCTTAAGGATTTCGGTTCGGAACTTGCGGAGATGGATTCCTTGATCCCTTCCAATTCACCGCGGGATCCTGGAGATCATCTGCACCTGCGTACGGCGATCCGCGCCAATGGCGACGCCGGATATCTCTTCATCAACAATTATCAGCGCCGCCATAAGCTTGCCGACCATCATCATCTGCATTTCCGCGTGGGCGATGTGAACTTCCCGGAATTCGACGTGCTGGACGGTGAATACTTCTTCCTGCCCTTCCACATGAAGCTGGGCAAGCAGGAACTGATCAGCGCTGTGGCAACACCGTTGTGCAAACTGCGGGACGGCTATGTTTTCTACACAGATCGGGATCCGCAGTACCGCTGGGCAGGGGATTCCGCTAAGGTGCTGACGTTGACACGGGAAGAAGCAAAGAACGCCACGAAGGTCCGTTTCATGGATGAATATCTCGTCATTTGCGATCAGCCGGTCCTGCAGGGCGAGGAAGGGCCCTATTGTCTGGCCCGCCGCACAGTGGATTTCAAGACCTATCCGGAACTGCCGCATATCCTGGGTTCGCCGGACGGAGACCTGACGGCCTACACACTGCCGGTCCCGGCGTCCAAAGTCACGTTGCAGGTCAAACCGCTGATGCAGACCAACTACCTGTACCGGGAGTATGAGCTCTCGCTGCGCGGAGAAGTGAGCGGCACCGACGTCTTCCTGACCATCGATTACGAAGGCAACCAGGCGGAGCTGTTCGTGAGCGGCCAAAGGTCGCCGATGATTACTATCGTGGGGAACCGTGGGTCGTGGGCTTGAAGCGCTTCCGCTTCCCGAAGAAGATGATCCTCAGGGTCTTTGCATTAGAAAAGGGCCAGCCGATCTTTCTCGACGAGCCCTTGGAAATGGAGAATGGCCGCGCGCTGCGCCTGAAAGGCGTCACCGCGGAAGAAGAATTCAAAGTAATGCTGTGATCAGACGTGATCGACCAGATCACGGCCAACCATGTAGAGCATGCGGGCGGTTTCTTTCAGAAGCCGCTCGCCGTAATTATAAAGGAACATATCGGCTTCCATGTTGAACGTGCCTTCATAGCCGATGTCGCGGTGCGCCTGCATCAGCGCAGGCCAATCCGTGATACCGGTGTACGGCGCCTGGTGCAGATCTTTGACACCATCGTTGTCATGGACGTGCAGACAGCCGATATAGCTGCCCAGTTCATGGATCATGTCCTGCGGCGTGCTGCCGGTCAGCAGAGCGTGCCCGGTATCCAGGCAGTTCACGAACCAGTCGCGGCCCATCATATCCACGTACTCCTTCATTTCTTTGGCGGTGCTGCAGACGGTGGGGCAGATGATGCCTCGCTCGGGATCCCAGTTGAACATGTTCTCCACAGCGATCTTGATACCGTACGCTTCGGCGTACGGTTTTAGTTTGCTGTAATACTTGAAGTTGATGTCGCGGGCTTCTTCATGATAGTGATCATAGCGGCAGGCGGGCGGGATGACCGGATGGATGACGATATACTTGGCGCCGAGCAGGGAAGCGGCCTTCATGGCACGGATCTGCAGCTGCATATAAAGCGAATCAGGATTTTCGTCGCCCGTGTACAGATATGGGGGCATGGGAGAATGTGCCTGGTGGACCTCGATGCCGTGATCATCCGCGATGGCCCGCAGACGCTTGTAATACGCCTCGTGTTCCTCATCGCTCATCAGGAAACGAGGATCCTTTTCCAAATAGAAGAATCCGAAATCCAATGACTGAAAACCAGCTT
>JAFVHC010000163.1 GCA_017474705.1 Bacillota bacterium | reverse complement strand
CACGATCTCGATCTTGAAATGATTCTCATAGATGATCTCACCGTCCAGAGAATAGGCAAATCCTTCCGGCGCATCGACCTCTACGACCTTCGCACGCTTGTAGACGATGATATCCTTGAATTGCGGGTCATCCAGGTGCTGACCGTTCGTATATGGCCCAAGAAGTTTCACAAAACGGAAGCGTGAGATCGGTTTGACCAGGCACACTTCCATCCAGCCATCATCCAGTTCAGCCCGCGGTGCACATTTGAACGACCCTCCCACATACTGGCCGTTCGCCACGGTGCACAGCAGCGCTTTCCCCTTCGGATTGAGGACTTCGCCGTCCGCTTTTACGGTGCAGGTATTCTTCATGCTGGTGATCAGCGCTTTCACGATGCCCTTGGTGTAGGAATTCTTGCTGCCATGGCCCGTCTTCGCCCGGTCATTGTTGACCGTGATCGCGACGGTCGTATCGAAACCGAAATTCACCACGTTGTCACTGTAATTATCTCCGACCTTCAGCAGATCGATCGGTTTAGCTTCTGCGTGGACGATCGCGGGGATGTCCAGAAAGGTTTCCAATCCGTTCACTTTGACAAAATCATTGCCGCTGCCGCAGGGGTAGCAGGTGACGCTGGCCTTCGGACATCCCACCGCACCATTGATGACTTCATTCAGGGTGCCGTCACCGCCGCAGGCGATGAACCGCACTTCTTCCTCCGGATGCTCGGCGCACCACTGCCTGACGAAAGCGGTCGCGTCTTTTACACCCTTCGTTTCGTAGATCTGGCAATCTTCCTTTTCCGGCAGTGCTTCGATGCCATTACGGATCGTCTGTCCGGCAGTGCCAGCACCGGCCTTCGGATTCATGATAAATATGTACTTCATATCTATGCCTCCCTTTATTACATGCCAAGCATACCCACGACGATCAACAGTTCGCCCGCCAGATACGTCAGCATCACTGTGAAATGCTTCTTGAAGATCAGATCCGGATTCTTTTTATAGTAACGCACCAGGAACAGCGTGCAGTCCGAAATGAAGAACAGGAGTGCTCCGATATAAGCGGTAAGCGCCGCACCGCTGCGATGCGTGAAGAACTGGATCAGCGCGAAAACGTTCATTGTGCTGTTGGCGATCAGGTACAAGCACATCGGCACAACCATCGCCTTCGGCGTGGTCGGCCGGACTTTATGGATGATAAGTACGGAAACAGCATAATACAGCAGCGCTACCGGGATCACGATCACCCAAGGCGTCCCCTCATAATGGATGTTTGCGGTGTACGCTAAGATGAAAAACACGTGGCTGAGCAGGAAACTGATGCCGCCGGCTGTGAACCAGGCATGCCCTTCAGGGATCAGCAGGATATCGCCCAACCAGCTTGTGATCAGCGCCAGCAGCAGGAAGATCGCCAGTTTGTCCGCCGAGGTGACGTAATACAAAATCAAAAGCAACAGCAGGACCGGCTTGGTCTTTTTGCGCCTGGCCGCATTATCGGTCCAACTGTCGTACAGATGGATCCCGCAGAAGATCAGATATAAGACTAAAAATACTCTTGCCAAGGCATATACACCTCCTTATGCCTCTGATTATTTCAGGCCTCCAAAGTGAAAGAAGAGATGTCCAGTGCGCCACTGCCTTCATACCGGAAGAACAGGGCCGTCTTTGCTCCCTTCGCGCAGATCGGGGCTTCGGCTTCAGTCCAGTCCGCCGCTTCGATCTTCACCGGGATCTCCGCCAACAGGTTCCCGTCCTCTTCCGCATCGAAGATTTTCAATGCTCCTGACGCACATCCGCGGACCTTAACGCTGATCTTTGCCGGCGTATGGTTCTCAAAATCGAAATACTTGAACGCCGCCAACGCTCCATCTCTAAAGTTGGCGATATGCTGATCGGGATCGGTCTCACGGTCCACACCATCCTGCGTCAGGTACGGGTGATCCTCCGTCAGCGCCAAAGGATGGCTGAAGCTTGCGCCATCTTTTGACATCAGATTGCAGCAGATCGCGGTGGGATAGGTGCCGATACCTTCCAAAGGTCCACCGTTCAGGCCGCAGCTCGTCATCTCCGCCTGGGCGAAGTCGCCGTTGGCGTCCATGAAGATCTCTTCCGCGACACCCTGCCTTGAAAACTGGATCCGGTTGGTATGGCGGTGGCCGAAGATATAATAGTGGCCCTTGACCTCCACGATGGAACCGTGATTGTTTCCGATATACGCTTTGATGTGCTTGGCTGGCCGGCTTCCGAACGTTGCGGTGCCCGCTCCGCCGATCCCGATGTCACCATTGGAATGCAGCGTCCCGCCATACCGGAATCCACCATCCGGCCGATCAGACGTCGCGTAGACCAACTCATGGCCTTGTACAGAAGAATAGATGAAATAGTATTTTCCGTTGAACTTGCGGATGGAGTTGGCCTCGAAGAATTCATGTCCCTCAAAACCTGTCCCTTCGGATTCTCCGCAGTTGGGCAGCAGCCGGATCGGTCCTCGTTTGATCGTCCTCATATCCGGCTCCAGCTCCACGTAGTAAGCGGAGTCACGGAAACGCTCTTCTTTGTTCTTCTCGACTTCGCCGGCGCGCATCGGTCCCTGCCCCGCGTACAGATGGATCCGCCCGTCATCATCCACCAGGATGCCGGGATCGAAGGGCATGAAGTCCGTATCTTTCTCGCCCCAGGGCGTGCCGTCCGGATGTACAACGTAGCCCACGTATTCATAGGCGCCGGCCGGTGTATCGCAGACCGCCACGTTCAGTTCGTACTGATCGGCCAGACCATAATAGAGATAGTACCGGCCGTCCGGCCCCTGCGCCACGTCCGGTGCGTACATGACCTTGTCGCCTTCCGGATTGGTCGGATCCTGCGTCTTTTTGTAGATGACGCCCTCGTAGCGCCAGTCTTTCAAGTTGTCCACCGGGGCGGACCAGCAGACGTAATCGTTCATGCAGAATTTTTCACCATTGAACCGGTCATGCGAGCCGAAGACGTACAGTCTGTCTCCGAAGACATGCGGTTCTCCATCGGGTATGTATTCATAATCAGGCAGATAAGGGTTGAAAACTTGCATGGCAGTATCTCCTTTGTGCACGTACTTATTTTGCTTCGATTGTACCAATATGCGCCTGTGTTTTCAAGCCTTTTCAGGGGTCCGCGGCACATATAATGAATAAAAAAAGAGATGGGTGATCTCCTCGATCTCCATCTCCAAAGCAAAAGAATAGGGGTATTTTATGAAGCATACTCCTGGTCTTCGAACCAGAAGATGTGCATCGCCTGTAAGAAGTCCGGATCCTCCACAGGAAAGCCGGATGCGTCACCGATGACAGCATCGATCCAGCATTCAGGGCAGAGTGCCGTCGTCTCGGGATGATAGTCATCTGTCCAATCCAAGGCATCATCCAGTTTAGCCGGCGGGAAAGTTTCTCCACAGTAGAAACAGCCACACATCCTGCTGCGCAGGATCTCCTGCCGATTGTAGATACTGTGCTTATGCGCCAGTTCCAAAGTCTCCCTTGTCCATTTCATAAGTCGTGTTTTCCTCCTCAGGTGAGATTTCAGCATCTTCCCTCTTATAGCCCAGGAGGGATTTTTTGCTGACCTTGAGCACGGCGCCGTAAGGCAGCACATGCACGACCTTGGCTTTCGCTGTGTCCCCGATCCTGTCATAGATGCGGCCGGCACTGCAGCTGTCACCGATGACGGTACGCCAGCTGTTGGCCACATAGCCCAGCTGTCCCATACCTTTCATCATTACCTTGATGGCCTCGGCATCATACTCGTTGTCGGGCTCCTTCACCAGTCTGACCTTCATCCCAGGCTTCAGGAAGTCGGTCCCGAAACGATATTTTGTACCCGTAAGGGTGATATATACTTTGTTCATGGTGTTTCCTTTCTATTAAAACGGCAGATCTTCATCCTCGTCGATCGCCTCGAATCCTTCCACCGGCGACGGTGCGGTAAACTTTTTCTCCTGCTTCGGCGCGAAGTCCCTGGAGCGGTCCTCATTCGAAGAGGCCTTTCCGTCGGCGAAATATTGTTCACTGACCACCACGTCCGTGGACCAGCGCTTGTTACCATCCCGATCCTCGTACGAAGAGATCCTGAGTTCTCCGACCACGGCCACCATCATGCCTTTGCGAAAATACTTTCCGGCGAATTCCGCCCGCTTGCCGAAAGCTACGATATTGATAAAATCAGCATCCGGCTCGCCCTCGCGTTTATAGGATCGATCCACCGCCAATGTGTAGCGGCTGACCGCCATCTGCTGATTGCTGGCTGTGTAGCGCACTTCCGGATCCCGTGTCAGGCGTCCCATCAAAATGACTTTGTTCATAGACTTTTCTCCTTACTCATCCTCAAAGATCATATCATACATGATCAGCTCATCCAGTGTGAAGGGGCCGCTCCTGGAACGATCCTGCTTCTGCCGCTTCAACTTTTTCCACGTTTTTTCATCGACCAGCATCGTCCGTTTTTCTTTCCGGATACGCGGGATCCCCAGGAACCCGGGTTCTTTTACCTCTTCATAATATGTGACCTTGTGCCACATGTTCCGACGCCTCCTTTGGTCTTGACTTTCCCTTTGATGATACCAGTATATAAAAACAGGAGGGCATATTTTTACCCTCCTGTGGCTTTTTATAAAATTTCTATCTCGCTATCATGGTCATTGACGCCACCATCTTATGGAAAACCGGTTGGTGATCTACAAGGACTTTGTTCCAGAAGGATCAACATCCAGCTTCGCTTGGTCTATCAAGTACTTGAAGAAGAGAAAACAGTCAAGGTCGTCCGTCCTGGGACTCATTATGAGCGATCATCACACTTCTTTGCCAGGAGTCTCAGTTACTCATGAGGCCCTTTTTCTTTTCCAGATCCAGGTTTGTTATTTCAAACGATCCGATCTACGACTTCTTTTGCCTCTTTCAGACTCGCGCCGGTCTGTTGGCGATAGTAGGCGATCGCCTGGATCTTGCTGCCCCGATCAAAGTGCATCTTGATGTACTCCATGATTTGTTCCTGCGCGGGCAGAACGGGCATCTTAACCGCGGCTGAAGCCTGGGTATTCTGAGGATCATAGGTGCCCTCGAACATCTGCTCGACAGCAAGTTTGGCTTCCGCAAGCCCTACGCCGGTATTCTCACGGTAATACTTGATCGCGCTGATCTTCTGTTTGCCTTCGAAGAAGTTGGCCATGATATACGCCTGGACCTCATCCTCGATGTCGCTGCCGCGTTCGAGCGCCTGAATACGATAGCCGAGCGCCGTCATTTCGCGCTCTTTGATCGTCAGATCGCTCTCGACCTCGGTCATCTGCTCCACTAAAGACGCGATCTCTTCACGCAGTTCTTTCTTCCTGCCGAACTGGAAAAGTGAAAGCGATCCCATCTCCTCTGTCAGCATGCGCTTCTGGCTTTCCAGCGCGTCCAGATGCATCTTGATCGTATCATATTCCCGTCTCTTGAGCGATATCTCACCGCGCGCTGCCTCAATCCTGGATTGGACTTCTTCGTTCATTGTAGTGATCTCCTTTCTATAGCGATCAACTATAGCGCTGCTTGAACGGCGTTACCTGATATATCTCACTATTTCTCACCAATCAGGTAATTATAAATTCCTTACCTTATCCTTGTTTTAAAAAACTCTGAATCAGGTATAATTTCACATTTTTGGCTTCTTCAAACGCATGTTTACCTGATATCATAACCTGAGGCCAATAAATCATGTAACAAACCCCATGTTTCGACCGAATTGTACAGTATTGCGTTGACTATCGTTCCAAAATCAGGTGCGTTTTCAAGTATTACCTGACAGTGCCGGCATGAGGTCTTAAATCAGGTACGGCAGGCCCTTGCCTTAGCCCTCGCACCGTCCGATCAGCCATCCTTCGTAGGTGTCGAAAAAATCCTCCGCACTTTTTTCCATGCGGATGGAGACCCATTCCGGATCCCGGAATCCGATGGTGATGACCAGCATGCCGAAATACCGGTCGATGACCTGGACGCGCAGCCTCAGTTTCTGTTCCTCCACCCAGGCGGCAGAAAAGGCGGCTTTGTAGCGGAACGAGGTCATCTCGTGGCGGTTGCCCTGTGCATCCGAATACCCGTACTCCGGGAAAAGATCGAACTTGTTATTACCAAGCCCGAAGGGTATACGTTTTTCCCCCTGGTCATTTTCATAGACCAGTGTGCCTCCATCATCTTCGAATTCCAGCCGGAACCATTTCCAACCCATGGGATTGTCCATGCACTGATACGTCCTGCCATCGATCTTCTCCGCGAAGGGCGATGTCAACGCACCCCGGGTGACCAACAGCGGGAACTCCTCTTCCGGATCCACTTCTTCCGGCTCCGGATCCGCTCCGTCCATATGCGCGTAGATCTGGTCGAAGAAAGCCCGGAAGATCCGTGGCGAATCCACCTCTGACGTCAGCTGGTCATCTCCGTTGCACACGAAGATCAGGTCTTTGTCCGGGCAGCAGATGGCAAACTGTGCTCCCATGCCATTAAAGCTCCAGGCGCCTTGTTCCGTCATCCAGATCTGGTAGCCATAGCCCCAGGTATTATAATTCCGGGTGTCCTTCACATTGTTCTCGATCAAACATGACGTTGCCGCTTTAACGTACGCCGGATCCAGCAGCTGCTCGCCTTCCCACGCGCCGCCATTCATGACGAAGCGGGCAAAGGCCGCCAATGCCCGCGGACGGCAGACCAAGGCTGAATCCGCCCAAGGGGTCCCGTCCATCGTTGCCAGGATCTGTGCATCTTCGAATCCACCGATCCGGTCCAGCACTTTTGCCTTCAAATAGTCCAGCAGGGACATGCCAGACAGACGTTCCACCAGGCAGCCCAGCACGTAAGATCCGGTAGAATCATAGGAAAAGATCGTGCCCGGCACTTTGTCCGCTTTCAGAGAAAAATAGAAACGCAGACGGTCCGTGACCTCGGGCTTGAACCAGTTGCTGCCGCCGGAATACGTACTCATCATCAACATGTCCCGGATTGTCTGCATCTGCAGCAGCGGATCCATCTCCGGACCGATCTTGTCCGGGAAGAACTGAATGATCGGGTCGTCCAGTGTCAGCTTTCCTTCCTGCACCAGAAAGCCAATGGCCACAGCAACAAAGCTTTTGGTCACGGAGTACATGCGGTGCGGGAATTCCGGTGTGAATGGACCCCAGTATTTCTCAAAGAAGATCTGATCCCCGCGCAGCAGAAGCACATCATGCAGATCGATCCGGTCTCTTTTCATGTCTGACAGGAACCGGCGGATATATTTAGGATCGAGGCCGGCCAGCTCCGGCGTGGTGTAAGTCAGCATATCCATATCCTTTCTAAGTAATGAAGCTCTTTGTTTTATGTGATGATAATACAGTTCGAGACCTGGTGTCAAGCAGGCCTTCATTCGTTCGTTTCCTCCCGATTTCCGGTTGCCCCGCCATGTCGGATGCTGTATAATAAGCAAAACTGCAGCTCCATGGTTTTATTGAATAAGGAGTCCGACATGCCTAATCTACGGTATAAATACGTTCGCATCCAAGGCAAAGAGCTGGCTGCCAATACGATGTACGCCAAAGGGATCTTCAGCATGTGCTGGCAATTGATCCAGAACAATGTCATGAGTGAAGAAGATGCCGATCTCTACCGGGAGATCGACAGTTGGTTCGCGGAAAATCTGCCCTGGCCGCCCCAATGCAAAGCCCAGGAACCTGTCGTCTGCTGGTTCAAGACAGAAAACTCTGAAGAAATGATGAAAATGATCCGTCCCGCGCTCTGGCTTCTGGAACAGTATGATCATCCGTACTATCTGGTGTATACCAATTCTCCGGGCGAGATCGTATACGAAGATAAGTACCAGATCGTCACCAAGGTCGATGGATATCTCCAGATCGATGATCCACAGCCCTCGTGGTCACCTGAAGATTGATGTGCAAGGAGGCTTTTGAGTGAAACCCGCACAGAAAACGGACCGTGTCATCATAGCAGTGCTGGTCCTGCTTTTGGCCCTCCTCGTGGTCAGGCAGGTCTTGCCTTCCCGCAGCGAGGGATCCGTCCAGGAACAGAAGACCGGTCCCGTCACATATGAGGATTACAACGGGAAAAAGATCGGCATCATGTCCGGTACGAACCTGGAAGCCGAATCTTTCCAGTGTTTTCCCAACAGCGAGTACCTGTACTTCGACGGATACCCGAACCTGAACATAGCTCTGGAGAACCATGTCATCGATGCCTATCTGGGCGATGAACCCGCCCTGAAAAGCATCCACGCACAGCAGCCCCAGATCGACTATATCAAAGAACGGCTGACCAACAACCGGTACTCTTTCGCCTTCCGCAAGGACGATCCGAAAGAAGCTGCACTTCGCGACGAGTTCAATGAGTTCCTGCGTCAATTGAAAGCGGATGGGACTTACGACGAAATCGACAGCCTGTGGTTCGGTACGGATGAAGAACATAAAGTCGTCGATATGACGGGCATGACCGGTGAAAAAGGCACCCTGCACGTCATCACGACGCCCACGGACGAGCCTTTCTCCTATATAAAGGACGGGAACCTCGTGGGATACGATATCGACGTCACCGTGCGTTTCTGCCGCGCCGCTGGCTATGCGGTGGAATTCGTGGAGGGCGATTACAGCGCCCGCATCCCAGCGCTCACTTCCGGACGCGTCGAGTTCACCACGACCATGAACGTCACGCCGGAGCGGGAAGAAACCGTTTTGTTCTCTGAACCGGTCAGTGAGGGCGGCATCGTTGTGGCGGTGCGTTCCGAAGACCTGGTGGGGGCGGAAGCCGATGTGGAGCCAACGGAGCGCGAACCCTTCTTCACACGCATCGCACATAGTTTCGAAAAGAATTTCATCCGCGAGAACCGCTGGAAACAGATCCTGCAGGGTGTCGGTACGACCTGTCTCATCACCGGCTGCGCCATCCTACTGGGCACGATCCTGGCCTTTCTTATCTGCCTGCTGCGCCGCACGGGCAGCCGGCTGGGCAATCTCCTGTGCGACATCTTCGTCAAGTTGATGCAGGGCACGCCCTCCGTCGTTCTGTTGATGATCCTCTTCTACGTCGTGTTCATCAAGACAGGCCTTTCTGCTGTCGCCGTGGCGATCATCGGCTTCGCCATGAACTTTGGAGCTTACGCCTCCGAGATCATGCGGAGCGGCATCGACAGCATCGATCCCGGGCAGCGCGAGGCTGCACTGGCCTTGGGATACAGTGAAAACCAGGCTTTCAACCGTTTCATTCTGCCCCAGGCGGCCATGTATTTCCTGCCGGTCTACCGCGGCGAGGCGGTATCGCTCCTGAAAAGCACATCCGTCGTCGGCTACATCACCATCCTGGACCTGACCAAGATGAGCGATATCATCCGCGCGCGCACATATGAGGCCTTTTTCCCGCTGATCGCCACCGCGCTCATCTACTTCCTGCTGGCCTGGATCATTTCTCTGATCGTCCGGTTCGTCCTCTGGCGCATCGATCCGAAAAGGGGCCGCACAACGAAGGAGGTGGAAGCATGAGTCTGATCAAGGTAGAACACCTGCAAAAAGCGTTTGAAAAAAGCATGCCTCTGAAGGATATCAACCTGGAAGTCCACAAGGGGGACGTGATCGCTATCATAGGGCCCTCAGGCACAGGTAAATCCACGTTCCTGCGCTGCCTCAACCGGTTAGAAGAACCGACCGCCGGCACCATCACGATGGACGGCCTCGTCCTGACCGATTCAAAATGCGACCTGCCCAAAGCACGTCGCAAGATCGGCATGGTCTTCCAGTCCTTCAACCTGTTCAACAACCTGAACGTGATCGAGAACGTGATCTCCGCGCCGGTCCATCTGCTGAAAATGCCCCGAGAAGAAGCTATCCAACGCGGTATGCAGCTGCTGCAGCTGGTGGGGATGGCGGAGCGCGCGGACCGCTTCCCCGACGAACTTTCCGGCGGACAGAAGCAGCGCGTATCCATCGTGCGGGCCATCGCCATGCAGCCGGAAGTCCTGCTCTTCGACGAACCCACCTCGGCGTTGGATCCCACCATGACCGCAGAGGTCCTTTCCGTCATCCGGAATCTGGCTGAACAAGGCATGACCATGCTCATCGTCACACATGAAATGAAATTCGCCCGTGACGTAGCGAACCGCATCCTGTACCTGGACGAGGGCGTCATCTATGAGGAAGGCACGCCGGAACAGATCTTCGATCGTCCGCAGAAAGAAAAACGCGCCGCTTCATCAAGCGGCTGAAAACGATCGACATCGAGATCGATCCTCAGGAAGCTGACTATGCATCGATCCTGCAGCAACTGGACGAATTCGGCAAAAACGCCATGCTGACCGAGCGCACACTGCGCAAGGTGGTGCTGACTTTCGAAGAGTTGGTCATCCAGAATATCTGCAAGCAGACGAGATCCCTGGTCACCGCGCGGCTCGAGCACTCTGAAACGGACGCTTTGATCACTTTGGACGTGACGTACGGTGGGGCTCGCTTCGACCCCTTCACTGAAGGAGACCCCCTGTCTTTGACCATCATCGATCATATGGTCACCGACACTGCTTTTACGTACGACAAAGAAAACCACGTACATGTGGTACTATAAGACCATGAAATATACACACTTATTGTTCGATCTGGATGGAACCCTGACGGATCCGAAGGAAGGCATCACTAAAAGTGT
>JAFVHC010000162.1 GCA_017474705.1 Bacillota bacterium | reverse complement strand
GCAGGACATGACGGGCGTCAGCAGGATCGTCATGCGGCGGTCACGGTCGCTGGGTAAGGTCCTGGTGGACATGACCGCGGGGACCGTGCAGCCAAAGCCGATCAGCATCGGGACGATACTGCGCCCGGACAGACCGATGCGGCGCAGCAGTTTGTCCATGAAGAATGCTACGCGGGCGATATAACCACTGTCCTCCAGTAAGGACAGGAAGAAGAACAAGGTCACGATCAACGGCAGGAAGCTCAGCACGCTGCCGACGCCTTCGAACAGCCCCTTCATCACCAGGCTTTGGAGGGTCCGGCTCACATGGCCCGCCTGCATCGCCTGTTCTACAAGTCCGCCAAGCGCATCGATACCGCTGGCCAGAAGATCCTGCAGGTAGGGTCCGATCAGGAAAAATGTCAGGAAGAAGACCAGCCCCATGATCAAGATGAAGGTGGGAATAGCCGTGTGGCGGCCGGTCAGGATGCGGTCGATCCTCTGGCTGCGCAGGTGTTCCTTGCTTTCATGCGGATGCACGACGCAGGCCTCGGAGACCTTTTGGATGTAGGCATAGCGCATATCCGCTAAGGCCGCACTGTGGTCCAGGCCACGCTCCTTCTCCATCTGGAGGATGATGTGCTCCAGCATCTCCTGCTCGTTCTGGTCCAGGTCCAGCTGTCTGGCGATCAGCTCGTCGCCTTCGATCAGTTTACTGGCAGAGAACCGTACCGGCAGACCGGCGCGTTCCGCATGGTCCTCGATCAAGTGGCTTACGGCGTGCAGCGCGCGGTGCACCGCTCCGTTATGGTCCTTCGGACCGCAGAAATCCTGGCGCAGCGGGCGTTCCTGGTATTTTGCGATGTGGATCGCGTGGCGGACCAGCTCATCCACACCTTCGTTTTTCGACGCGGAGATCGGGACGACGGGCGTGCCCAGCATGTTTTCCATGGCGTTGATGTCCACAGTGCCACCGTTGCCGCGCATCTCGTCCATCATATTCAGCGCCACGACCATGGGCACGTTCATTTCCAGCAGCTGCATCGTCAAGTACAGGTTGCGCTCCAGGTTGGTCGCATCCACGATATTGATGATCGCTTTGGGCTTTTCATCGAGAACGAAGTTCCGGGAGACCAGTTCTTCGCTGGAATACGGGGACATCGAATAGATGCCCGGCAGGTCGGTGATCAGTGTGTTCGCGTGACCGCGGATCACACCGTCCTTGCGGTCGACCGTGACGCCCGGGAAGTTGCCCACGTGCTGGTTCGCACCGGTCAGCTGGTTGAACAACGTGGTCTTGCCGCTGTTCTGGTTGCCCACAAGTGCAAAGGTCAACGTCACATCATCGGGCAAAGGCTCCCCATCGCCCTTTGTGTGGAAACGGCCTTCTTCACCAAGGCCGGGATGCTCTGTATGGCTCCGTCTTCGGGCTGCCTCTTCCCGCGCCTCTTCCTGCGGATCCACCAGTGTGACTTTCACCTTTTCCGCGTCGGCAACGCGTAATGTCAGTTCATAACCGTGCAGCCGGAATTCCATGGGATCGCCCATCGGCGCAAGTTTGACCAGGGTGATCTCAGTGCCGGGGATCATACCCATGTCCAGGAAATGCTGGCGCAGTGCTCCTTCCCCGCCTACCTCTTCGATCCGGGCCGTCTGGCCCGGCCGCAATGCATTGAGCATGCTTTGCATGTTACTCTATTCCTTTCTGCTCAAGATGTTGATTCAGCAGATACATTTTATAATCATCAGCTTCAAAAGCGCGCTCAGAAGATGGATCACCATAGCGGCGTACCAATGCGCCTAACGTAATGCTGCGCGCTTCCTTAAGTGCCGGGATATCCTCTTCTTTGACATGCCGCACCAGCTCCTCGATGGGATCGGTCTTCAAGTTGCCGATCCGCCACTCAGGCTTCATGTGCGTGAAATTGAAAAACAGGTCGTAGGTATTGGATACATAAAGGACGATCCTGCCGTCGTTGTGCGGCACATAATGTGAGGTGTCATCCCGCCACTTTGCGCACCACTCCTGCTCCGTCAATGTTTCATCATAGTCGAGAACATACGGGATCAGCGCCTCGGGGATGTGGCCCTTTTGGATCCGGACCGGATACAGTTTGCGGTTCTCCCCGTCACAGGTGCCGGGATGCACGAAGAAACGGAACGTCCGGCCGATGGCCTCCGTGCGTTGCTTCAGCTGCAGCTCTTCCGACAGATGCAGCAGATCCACGAGTTCTTCCTTGTTCTCTTCATTGATGAAGGTCTGCCAGCGCGGCGCGATCCCGTTTTCCAACAGGATGTCCGTCGCCTTGAGCAGTTCTTTGAAAGCACCTTTGCGGCCGATATAGCGGTCGGTCATATCCTCCAGGCCGAAGAATG
>JAFVHC010000161.1 GCA_017474705.1 Bacillota bacterium | reverse complement strand
CGGCAAGGCCCGTCAGAAGGAAGGTAGCCGCGGTCAGAGGCGATACGGGGAAGCCGGTGGTCATCTGACCCAGCACCGCCGCCCGTGCGATCGACAGCCCGGAAATACCGAAGCTTTCCGCGGTCGTGGCCAGTACAGGAAGCACTCCATAGTAGAAGGAATCCGGATCGAACAGCAAGGACGATGGCATGCCCAGCACACCGGTGATGACCGGGAAGAACCGGCCCAGCGACTGCGGGATGACAGCGACCAGGGCATTCGCCATGGCGGCGATCATACCGGTCCCTTTCATGATGCCTGTGAACGCACCGGCAGCGAAAAGGACAGAGGCCATCATCAACGCCTCTTTAGCATGGGCATCGACCCGTTCTGCCTGCATGGATGGCTTCGGATAGTTGATCACCATGGCCAGCACGAAGGCGATCATGAAGATCACGGCCGGCGCGAAGCCGGAGAACAGCAGGGCTGCCACAGCGGCCAGGATCAGCAGGATATTGACAATAAAGAGTTTCGGACGCAAAAGTGCTTCCGCTTCCGGTGATAAGGCTTCTTCCTGATAGGCGATCTCCGCATCGTTTGCCACCATGCGCTTCTTCTCTCCTCGGCCGAGGATGAAAGCGAAGGTCAGGACCGCCAGCAGGCCGATAATAACCGGGATGATCAAAGGTTTAAACAGTACCATGACATCCACGCCCATGGCTGCCGCGGCACGGATGGTCGGTCCGCCCCAGGGCATGATGTTCATGACACCGGCTGCCATCGCAGCGACCGAAGCCAGGGTCGTACGCCGCATATGCAGGGCATCGTACAAGGGCAGCAGTGCCGGGATGCAGATCAAAAACGTTACAGCGCCGGAACCATCCAGGTGCACGATCATAGCAAGCACGGCTGTTCCGAGGGTGATCTTCACCGGATCACGACCGATGACCTTAAGGATGCCCCGGATGATGGGACGGAACGTACCCGCATCGGTCAACACACCAAAGAACAGGATGGAGAAAATGAACATGACACCGGTGGCCGCCACGGAGCCGATGCCCCCCGCGCCGGTGATATGGCCGCTCAAAGCCTTGATATTGGCCAGAACATTGGTGACACCGGCCTCATCTTTGATGAAAAACGAAGCGATGACACCCATGACAAGCGGCACGGAGATCAAGGCCGCCGTCGGAGAAAGTTTCTTTGACATGACCGCGGCCAGAAGCAGAATGACCGTCAGAAATCCCAGGATCGCAAGCATAAAAAATAGCCTCCGTTATGTAGATTGATCTAAGATCCAGTATAACAGACGAGGCATAAAAAGGAAAGTAAAAGATAGAATGTTCAGGCTATCTCGGACAGGATCGTGCTCAAAGAAGCCATGGAGCTGTTGTGTGATCGAACGACCTTCGTTTTATCGCACAGGCCGCACAAAGCACATTGGATCATTTTATGGGAGCATGTATGCGTGAAAAGGACCAGAAGGTCCGGCGAACCGATCCGCTCATTCATGCAGCCCTGCATCTTGCAGAAGACCTTGGCCTTGTGCCCATGCTTTTTACATAATTCTTTATATTGGCGTTCCATACATTCATTGCCGCCGATGATGACGATACTCATAAGCACCTCGTTTCTTGATGGTTATATGAAATATATTATAGTTAGTTAAAACTAACCTAATGATATCATACACTTCCCTGTTTGTCAATCTTCGCATCAAAAAACATCTTCTTCCGGTCGCCAAGCCTCGTTTTTTGTAGTATAATAATCCATATAGGGTCCATTTTGGGAGGTGTATCAGCATGAGATCCATTCTGATCAAGGATACGACCCGGGAAGAACGCATCCGTATCATCGCACAAGGTCTGGCCGCATGTGGGACCGAGTGTGACGGCTGCAACGGCTGCGACAACCTGGGCGGCGGCAGTGTCGAGCACATGTATGAGCCATATATCGAAGGAGAAAAAGAACTTGCGGAGATCAATATGGAATACAATCGCAGCATAGTGCATGGATGACCTGCAATACATAGAAAAGGACAACGGAGATCATTTCCGTTGTCCTTTTTATGTTGCTTCATAAGATCGTCCTGATCATGTACAGCACCAGCAGATGCAGCGGGTAAAAGGCATAAAACGCGTATTTCTGATATTTTCTGTCATTACCGCGCCGTCCATTATACAGGCAGATCCAGATACCGGCCAATACTATGCCGGAAATAAAAATACAATAGCTCGTTGTGAACATCCTGCCTTGCGCGATGCGGCGCAGGATCGTGACCAAAAGCAACGTTCCGCAGCAGCCGAAGGCCTGGATCCAGTACGGCCGATGTTTGAGCTGTCCGGTCACATAGATGGCCAGTACGCCGGGCAGGCCCCAGTCAAAATCACGCATCAGATATGCCGTGCCGCCGGCCACGAGCAGATAGATGAACTGCCAGGCATAGGGCGAGACCTTGGAAAAGCGGTGGATCGAAGCATCCTCCGCCATCAGGATCAACAAACCTGCACCGAGCGTGAACATGACGTTCAGCATGTTTTCATTGAAAGCCAGTTTGAACGGCAGCATGCTGAGCATGCCCGTGATCATGATGCGGATCACATATACATAGCGGCTGCGCGTGTAGATGAATCCTTCTGTCAGCAGGAAGACCATCAGTGGGAACGTGAATCGGCCCAGCACCCGCATGACCTGCCCCCAATTGCCCAAAGGCCTCCACCAGATGTACGCCACATGATCCAGCACCATGGTGAACATAGCCAGTGCCTTCAGCTCGTAGGCGGTGAGCCCCTTCTCTTCCAGGCGGACGGACTTGATCACCTTGGGTTTCTTTTCTTTCTTACTCATAATCTCATCGTCAGCGCGATACGCTTCTTCTGTACGTCTACGCTCAGGACTTTGACCTCGACGATATCGCCGACGGAAACGACGTCCAGCGGGTGTTTGACGAATTTACGGGACAGTTGGGAAATGTGGACCAGACCGTCCTGATGGACGCCGATGTCCACGAAAGCGCCGAAATCCGTGATGTTGCGCACGGTGCCTTTCAGGATCATGCCTTCTTGAAGATCCTTCATTTCGAGCACGTCGGTACGCAGGATCGGCGCAGGCATATCCGCACGCGGGTCACGGCCCGGTTTTGCCAGTTCCTTGATGATATCTTCCAGAGTCGGCAGGCCGACATTCAGACTATCTGCAAGAGCCGCCTTTTCCTCCGGGGAGGCCTGGATCTTCAGCCCGCCGCGCACGTCGGCCAGGGACAGGCCTTTGGCCTTCAGCAGTCCTTCCGCCGCCGCGTAGGATTCCGGATGCACCGCTGTATTGTCCAGCGGGTTCCTGCCGTTACGGATCCGTAAGAAACCGGCACACTGCTCAAAGGCCTTTGGTCCCAGCTTGCTGACCTTCAGGAACTGTTTCCGATCGGTGAAAACACCATTTTCTTCACGATAGTTGACGATGTTCTTGGCGATGGTTTTATTGATGCCGGACACATAGGACAGCAGCGGCACGGAGGCTGTGTTGACATCTACGCCGACTTTATTGACGCAGTCCTCTACGACGCCGTCCAGCGCCTGGGACAACTTGGTCTGGTTCATATCGTGCTGGTATTGACCGACGCCGATCGAACGCGGATCGATCTTGACCAGTTCAGCCAGCGGATCCTGCAGACGGCGGGCCAGCGATACCGCACCGCGGGTCTCCACGTCGAAATCCGGGAATTCTTCCGTGGCTTCCTTGGACGCTGAATAGACCGAAGCTCCGGCCTCATTGACGATGACATAGGATACCGGATGACGGAACCTGGGCAGCGTTTCCACAACGAAAGCTTCCGACTCGCGGGAGGCCGTTCCATTGCCCACCGCGATGATATCCACATGGTTCTGCTCCACCATGCGGATCAGTTCCCTGCGGGCGCCTTCCCGGCTGCCATGGCAGTAATCCGGTTTGATGACCGCATGATCCCGCACGCGGGAAGTCGCATCGACGACAGCCAGCTTGCAGCCGTGGGCATAGCCAGGGTCGAAGCCCAGCACCGTCTTGCCCAGGATCGGTGCCTGCATGAGCAGCTGGACCAGATTCTGGCCAAAGACCTTGATGGCTCCGTCCTCTGCCTTTTCACTTAAGTCGGCACGCATCTCGTTCTCGATGGACGGTGCGATCAGGCGCTTATAGGCATCCTCATTGACTTCTTCCAACAGTTCTTTGCGAAGACTGCCCCGGATGAACTGCCGTCCCATATAATCACGGATGCGGTCCTCCGGCGCTTCCACGGCGACCGTCAGGAATTTCTCTTTCTCACCGCGGTTCAGCGCCAGGACCCGATGTCCGGCAGCTTTCACCAAGGGCTCCCCATAAGCATAGTACTGCGTGTAGACGCTTTCCGCCTCGGCATCTTTGGCTTTGGAGGTCAGGCGTCCCAGATTATGGGTCAGCCGGCGGATGACCGTGCGGCACTCCGCGTCATCGGAAACGCGTTCCGCCAGGATATCCTTTGCGCCGCTGAGCGCTTCTTCTACAGTGCCGACACCTTTTTCTTCTGAAATGAACTGCTGCGCCAGTTCCTCCGCCGGCGTCCGGTCTTTCTGCTCCCAGATCAGATCAGCCAGGGGTTCCAGCCCCTTTTCCTTGGCAATGGTGGCGCGGGTGCGGCGTTTCTGCTTATATGGACGGTACAGGTCCTCGACCTCGACCAGTACTTTCGCGTTCTCGATCTGCGCACGCAGCTCGTCCGTAAGCTTGCCCTGCTCTTCGATGGATCTGAGGACCGCTTCCTTCCGCTCTTCCAGGTTGCGCAGGTACGTCAGCCGGTCGTTGAAGTTGCGCAGGACCTCGTCGTCCATGGAGCCTGTCTTCTCCTTACGATAACGGGCGATGAACGGGATAGTGTTGCCCTCATCGATCAGCGCCAGCACATTTTCGACCTGCCACGCTTCCAGCGAGAATTCCTGCATCAAAGTTTCCTGTATTCTGTCCATAAATGTCTCCTGATGTTTTTTCTATAAGAAAATTCGGGAGCCTAAGCTCCCGAAGGGATCCTAAGCTCCTTGTGGTTTTCATATCAATCAACGATCTTTTCGATATAGCGGACCATATCGCCGACTGTTTTCATCGATGTCAGCTCGTCCGTTGGGATCTCGATCTGATACCGCTCTTCGATACCATAAACGATCTCATACAGATCCAGAGAATCTGCTTTCAGATCATCTTTGATGTTGGTGTCCATGGTGATCTCGGACTCATCCACATCCAGCATATCGACGATCAGTTCCTGTACTTCTTCGAAGACCATTCTTTTTCCTCCTTTTTGCTAAAGCTATAGTGCATTATAGCGCCCACAGCGGTCCTTGTCAAATACTATGTTACTCTTCTTTCGCCAGGACGACTTCCATATCATCCACCGTGAGTATGATCCTGCCGCTGTCGTAAACGCACTCGGAATACATGTCATCGGTCTCCAGATACAATTTGTCACCTTCCATGCGCCAGGTGATCGGCTGCTCCTCACCATCATTGAGGAAAACGCCTTCGCCGCCCTTCTTCAGTTCAACTGCATACATCTCGGCCAGTTCACCTTTACCGCCGCGCATACGATAGACGATCTGTGCCATACGCATGCTCAGCCCCATGACGCTTTCCGGCCGATAGGTCCCGCACAGTTCTTTCTCCAGCGCTTCGACCTCTTCCGCCAGTTCCGCGGCCTCGGCCTCTTCCTTCAGATCGTTGTTTTCCTGGACCTTTGCGTCGTACTCTTTCTGCAGTTTGTCATATGCTTCCTGCAGTTCATTGTATTGTTTCTGCAGAGTTTCATGCTCTTCTTTCAGCGCGTTGAACTCCTGCTCCATCGTAGCATAGGATTCGTTCAAAGTATCATATTTTTCCTGTAAAACGCGCATGCCTTCAGAAGCCGCCTCTAATTCCTGAGACAACGTATCGACTTTCTGATTGGCCTTTTTCGCGGAACGCACCGCAAACACTGCCACTCCAAGAGTGATCAGCAGTACACATAAGGCCGCAAGTGCGCCTGCAATGACATATTTGACCTGGCGCTCATTCAGTGCCAGGGGTTCACGCGGGGGAATGTCCCGGATCTCAGATTCCTGCTCCATAGATCATGATCCCTTTCCTAAGTTTATGGCATGATGGTATCATATTTTATCGATTCAATCAATGGTTTTCTTCTTGACGAACGCCGTCCGGGATAGTACCATGAATTGAATACTTTTTACACATCAGGAGGCCCTCATGAAGATCCTTGTCACCGGTTTCGATCCCTTCGGCGGTCAGTCCGTCAATCCGGCGTATGAAGCCGTCCGCCTGCTGCCGGATCAGATCGGAACGGCAGCGATCATCAAAGCGCAGATCCCGACTATTTTCGGACAAGGCGCGGATCTGCTGGCGCAGTTGATGGATGCCCATAAGCCGAACGCCGTCCTTCTGGTGGGTCAGGCGGGCGGAAGAAGCGCCATCAGTGTAGAACGGATCGCCATCAATGTCCGGGATGCGTCGATCGCGGACAATGCCGGTGCGCAGCCGGTGGATCAGCCGGTCGTGCCGGATGGACCCGCCGCGTATTTTGCCACGATCCCGGTCAAGCAGATCATCCGCAAAGTGCAGGATGCAGGGATCACCTGCCGCATCTCCGACAGTGCCGGCACTTTCGTCTGCAACGATCTTATGTACCGCATGCTGCATCACATCGACGTGCGTCATCTGCCGGCGATCGGTGGATTCATCCACGTGCCGTACCTGCCGCAGCAGGCGGCATCTCTGCCCGGTCAAGTGCCCAGCATGAGTCTGGAAATGATCGTACAGGCACTGCATCTGGCATTGGAAGAGATCCTCGCTTCCTTTGACACTCTTCCCATTCTGTGATATACTGGACTCTGCATTTTTATTATTTTAGGAGTATCTGATGTCTTCTTCCCGACGCAAACCCGAGCTGAAGCAGCACCATAGAAAACTGGTGCATATTGCGGCAGTCATTCTTTTCCTGCTGTACCTGGGTGTTCTGGCTTATATTCTTTTCTTCCTGGAAGTTCGGGACGGAACCTACCACAACGTGAATCTGGTCCCGTTCAAAACGATCCGCATGCTGTACACCTACTATTTCAAATTCCACGAGTTCACATCCTGGTACTGGATCGCGAATATTTACGGCAATATCGCACTGCTGGCGCCTTTCGGCCTATTGCTGCCGCTGGTATGCCATCGCCGCATGGCCTTCTGGTCCATACTGCTGCTGGCCGCGCTGTTTTCCATCGCGATCGAGGCGTGCCAGTATCTGACCCTGGTCGGCGAAGCCGATATCGATGACGTCATCCTGAATGTGTTCGGTGCCCTGCTGGGGTATATCGTGTACCGCATCCTGGGCAATTCTTTCAAATGATATCTGGAGGTAATCATGTTAGCTGTCATCACTGTGACCGGTAAAGACACCGTCGGCGTACTGGCTAAAGTCTCAGGCGAATGCGCCGCCGTCGGCGCCAACATCATCGACGTGTCCCAGACCGTCATGCAGGGGCTGTTCGCCATGATCATGATGGTCGAGATCGACAACATCTACTGCGATTTCACCGAAATGGTCGATCGTATGGAAGCTTTAGGCGCCGGTATGGGCTATGTCATCCATGTGATGCATGAGGATATATTCAACGCGATGCACCGCATTTAGGAGATCCGTCCCATGCTCAATACCAACGATATTTTAGAAACCATATCCATGATCCAGGATGAGAACCTGGATATCCGTACCGTCACCATGGGCATCTCCCTGTTGGACTGTGCCGACGCGGATATCAAGGCGTCCTGCGAAAAAGTCTATCGCAAGATCACGACCTGCGCCAAGGACCTGGTCCCTGTCTGTGAGCAGATCGAAAAGGAATACGGCATTCCCATCATCAACAAACGCATCTCCGTAACGCCCATCGCCATGCTCGTCGGTGTATCCGGCGGGGATCCGGTGCAGTACGCGCTTACGCTGGAACGCGCCTCACAGGCGGTCGGTGTCAACTTCATCGGCGGCTTTTCCGCCTTGGTGCACCGCGGCTTTTCCGCCGGTGACCAGGCATTGATCGAAGCCATTCCCGAAGCCCTGTCCCGCACAGAGCACATCTGCGCTTCCGTCAACGTCGGTTCGACCAAGGCCGGCATCAACCTGGACGCGGTGGAACTGATGGGCCGCATCGTCCGACAGGCAGCGGAGATCACACAGGACCGCGAGTGTATCGGCGCTTCCAAACTGGTCGTGCTGTGCAATGCTCCGGAGAACAATCCGTTCATGGCCGGCGCATTCCATGGCGTCGGTGAGCCGGACGTGGTGATCCACGTGGGTGTTTCCGGACCCGGTGTCGTGCGTTCCGCCCTGGCCCGCAATGGCAAGGATAAGACCATCACGCAGATCGCGGATCTGATCAAGCGGACCGCGTTCAAGATCACCCGCATGGGACAGCTGGTCGGCACACTGGCTTCCGAGCGGCTGGGCGTGCCTTTCGGCATCGTGGACCTGTCCTTGGCACCTACGCCTGCGATCGGTGATTACGTGGCGCATATCCTGGAAGAGATCGGTCTGGAACAGTGCGGCGCTGCCGGTACGACCGCTGCACTTGCCATGCTCAATGATGCGGTGAAAAAAGGCGGCGTCATGGCCTCCTCCATGGTCGGCGGTCTGTCAGGCGCGTTCATTCCGGTATCGGAAGACGCCGGTATGATCGATGCGGCCCGCTCCGGCGCCCTTTGTATCGAGAAACTGGAAGCGATGACGGCTGTCTGCTCCGTCGGTCTGGACATGATCATCATCCCGGGCGACACCACCGCCGAAGTCATCTCCGGTATCATCGCGGACGAAGCTGCCATCGGCATGATCAACTCCAAGACCACCGCTGTGCGCGTCATCCCGGCCATCGGCAAACAGGCCGGAGAAGAACTGAACTTTGGCGGCCTGCTGGGCTATGGCCCGATCATGAAGGTCAATACCTTGTCGCCGGCCACGTTCGTCCATCGCGGCGGACAGATCCCGGCCCCGATCCAGGCTTTGAAAAATTAACGATAGTTACATCTTAAATCCGTATGTCTTGCATCCGAGACGTAATCAAGCCAAACTGCGCTCAAAAAAGCAGTGGAATAACGACTCATTCGTTATCCCACTGCTCTATTTTTATGTCTTGATATTATCAATACGCCTGCGGCGGCATGGGCGGCTGGTACTCCTGCGCATGCATGTATCTGATGTCGCGGTTGATCCCGCCATTGACCACGATCAGGCAGATCAGGGCCACGATATCCAGGACCATCGAGAAGACCGCCAGCATAAAGATCCCGTCCGTCGAACCGCCTCCATAGTAATAAAACTCCATCGGCAGTTCGCTTCTCATTTCTTCTGCCGCGAAAAGCACGAAGAAGATCGCAACAATGATGAACAGGATGTTGATGACGTTCATGAAGCTGATGAAGCCGGGGATCTTTTTTCTGCAGACGCCGGTCCAGGACATCTCACGGATGCGTCCGGCGGCGACAGCGATCTTGCAGAAATAGATCAGATACAGGACCACCAGAACGAAGGACAGGACCATGGCTCCAACGGCCAGATAGAAATCCTTTT
>JAFVHC010000160.1 GCA_017474705.1 Bacillota bacterium | reverse complement strand
GGTGTGGAAGCCGCCCGCAGACAGGATTGCAATGTAGTTCTGATCGATACAGCAGGCCGTCTGCACATCGATGAGGAACTCATGGATGAGCTCAAGCAGATCAAGGCGGCGGTCGAGCCCTCCGAGATCCTCCTGGTGGTCGACTCCATGACGGGTCAGGACGCGGTCAATGTGGCTTCCAGTTTCGACGAGATGCTCGATGTTTCCGGCGTCATCCTGACAAAACTGGATGGTGATACCCGCGGCGGCGCGGCACTGTCGATCCGTGCGGTCACCGGCAAACCGGTCAAATTCTCCGGCATTGGTGAAAAGCTGACCGATATCGAGCCGTTCTACCCGGACCGTATGGCATCCCGCATTTTGGGCATGGGTGATGTGCTGTCACTCATCGAAAAGGCTTCGCAGGCCATCGATGAGGAAAAAGCAGCGGAAGTCAGTTCCCGCATGATGTCCAACGACTTCGGTCTGGATGATCTGCTCGAAAGTATGCAGCAGATCAAGAAAATGGGCAACATGAACGATATCCTGAGCATGATGCCCGGCATGGGCAGCAAACTGAAGGATGTGGAGGTCGATGATAAGGCCTTGGGCCGCACCGAAGCCATGATCCGGTCCATGACGCCTTATGAGCGCAGACATCCGGACGTGCTGAACGCGTCCCGCAAACGCCGCATCGTCAAGGGTGCCGGCGTCAGCATCCAGGAGCTCAATCAGCTTCTCAAACAGTATGATCAGTCCAAGCAGATGATGAAACAGTTCTCCGGCGCCATGAAAGGCAAGCGCCGCGGAGGTCTGGCGGGTCTGTTCGGGGGCAAGAATCCCTTCGGACTGTAAGTCATTTCGGGAAGTACCATAAAAACATGGTTTTCTATATAAACAATAATTCGCAGGAGGTGAAATCATCATGGTCAAGATGAGATTGAAGAGAATGGGTTCCAAGGGAGCACCTTTCTATCGTATCGTTGTTGCGGATTCTCGTTATCCGCGTGACGGCCGTTTCATTGAAGAAGTAGGTATCTACGATCCGACCAAGGAGCCGAGCGTCATCCAGATCAATCAGGAAGCGGCTTCCAAGTGGCTTTCCCAGGGCGCACAGCCGACTGACACAGTTAAAAAGCTCCTTAAAATCGCCGGCATCGAATAAATCAGCCGGAAAGCAGGAGGTAAAGCTGTGAAGGAACTGGTAGAAATCATCGCGAAGGCTTTGGTCGACCATCCGGATCAGGTTACCGTTACTGAGACGCAGAAGGAGAGCACGCTGGTCGTGGAACTTCATGTTGCGCCTGAAGACATGGGTAAAGTGATCGGAAAGCAAGGCCGCATCGCCAAAGCGATCCGTACCGTTGTTAAAGCCGCGTCCGTTGGGGACGACGACAAAGTCGTGGTGGAGATCATCTGATCACCGCACAAGAATAAGCGAACCGGAAGCGAGGAGGAATCTGTCCTTCTCGCTTCTTATACCGTTTTAGAAAGAGGTTTCGTCATGGACGATCTGTTTCGTATCGGCCAGATCACAAGCGCCCACGGAATCCGGGGAGATCTTAAAGTGTTTCCGGTCACGTCAGATCCGGACCGTTTCCTGGATATGGACAAAGTGCTTGTCGCCCGTGAGGGAGAGGAAGAACATACCAAGGAATATTCCATCACGAAGGCTTCGCACTTCAAGAACCTGATCCTGCTGCATTTGGAAGGCGTGGAGGACCGGAACCAGGCGGAGACCATGGCAGGACTGTCTTTGTGGGTCCGCCGGGAAGACGCGTTGCCATTGGAAGAGGATGAATACTATTTCAAGGATCTTCTGGACTGCGAGGTCGTGGATGAAGACGGAGCACATGTGGGCAGAGTCAGTGATGTGATGGAGACCGGTGCCAACGATGTCCTGGTCGTGGAAGACACGGAGGGCGAGGAAGTGCTGCTGCCGATCATCGAAGATTGCATCCTGGAGATCGATGTGGAAGAGAAGAAGATCGTCATGCGCTGGATGGAAGGTCTGAAGTAAAATGAAATTTACAGTCATGACTTTGTTTCCGGATATGATCCTGGAAACCGCGAAGACCAGTATCATGGGACGGGCCATGGAGGCAGGTGTGCTTTCCGTGGAAGCCGTGGATATCCGGGATTACACGCATAACAAGTTCCGCCATGTGGACGATTATCCATTCGGCGGCGGAGCCGGTATGGTCATCGAGGCAGCGCCTGTATATGAGTGCTGGCAGGATATCGTGCGTGATAAAGAAAATAAGCCCAGGGTCGTCTACATGACGCCCAAGGGACGGACCTTCGATCAGCAGATGGCGCGGGAACTGGCGCAGGAAGATGAGCTGATCCTGCTCTGCGGCCATTACGAGGGGATCGACCAGCGAGCGCTGGATCTGATCGTAACAGATGAGATCTCCATCGGCGATTATGTTCTGACGGGCGGAGAACTGCCGGCGCTGGTGGTGATGGATGCTGTCGCACGCATGGTCGAAGGCGTTCTGGGCAACAGTACTTCAGCAGAAGATGAGTCTTTCTCGGGAATGTATCTGGAGTATCCGCAGTACACCCGTCCGCGGATCTTCGAAGGCATGGAAGTGCCGGAAGTGCTGCTGAACGGCAATCATGCCGCGATCGAGGAGTGGCGCCTCAGAGAATCCATGAAGATCACACTCGAGCGGCGTCCGGACCTGATCGACCCGGAACGGATGAGTGCAAAGGAGCGTAAAATATACGCTGAAATTGTGAAAAATCACTGTTGAAATCGACTTTCAAGTATGTTATACTTGTTAAGCTAAATATCGGATGCTCCGCTGTTACCACAACTTGCCGGTTTGGAGAGAGGCAAGCATGTATTATTGAGTGTCTTGGAGAGAAAGGAGGGTTAGCTCATGAATCCCGAAATCATCAAGAAGATTGAAAATGAGCAGCTTAAGGACAACGTACCTG
>JAFVHC010000159.1 GCA_017474705.1 Bacillota bacterium | reverse complement strand
TCTGTTCCAAAGGAACCGAGTGATAAAAGCAGAAAGTTCTGGGCTGAATCACTGCAGGATCGTTTTGTTTACATTGCAGATCATGAAATCGTTGGCTATGCCCATCTCGAAGGGCCGGAGCTGAGCTCTGTTTCCATCAAAATCAGCCAGCAGGGCAAAGGCTTCGGAAAAAACTTTGTCCGATATCTGGTGAACCGTCTGATGGAAAACGGGTCAGATGCTCCTTGTCTTTGGTGCGTGGTCGGCAACAAGAAGGCCCGGCATTTATATGATTCCCTTGGCTTTACAGAAGATTTCCGAGTTGCATTTGCAACGAAAATGATTAAATCCAAAATTCATTCTTGACTATGCAGGCATTTTCCTGTAGTATTGTGAAGGGCACTCTTCCGGCCGATCCCTGTGATTGGCCGGATTTTTCTGTATAGACCCCTATCAACACCAAAGGAGAACCTTATGAACGATTGGAACGATATCCGTTTGTCGGAGGTTTTTTCAGATGAGGGAACGAAGTGCTACAACTTGATTGCGCCGCAGTTCGTCAATGAATACTACATCATTTCCGATCCGGCCACCAGCCGGCTCATGAACAGCCCGGAGGTGGTGGGCTTCGAGGTCTATCAGTCGCTGCTGCCTTCGACCGCCCGCATGATGCGCTATCTCAAGGAGCAAGGCCGGATCACTTCCGCCAACATCCTTTCCATCCTGCGCGGTGCTTTGAATTACCCGATGGAAGAAAGCTGCTACCTCGAAGGCATCCGGATCCATGACATCAGCTTTCTTTCCAGTGAACGAGTCTTTCATAATGATGAGCTGGCCGGTCTTGAGATCAAGTATTCAAAACTGGCTATGGTGCCGGATTCCACGCTGGTCATCGGTGACATCATCGCCTCCGGAGAGACGCTCGAGCATTGCCTCGACTATGTCACCTCCTATTACCGCAAGCACGGCGCCAAACTGCGCAACATCATCTTTTTCACGATCGGCGCCTCCCGCGGCATCGAGCTGATGGAGCAGCTGACCACCCAGTATCGCACCTTCTGGCCGGAGTTCGAAGGCTTCATCGGCGTCTACTATGGTGGCATCTTCAACATGTATTATGACCGTGGGATGACGGGCATCCAGGTGCCGCTGGTCGATTTCTATTGGAAAGATGGCATCATCGCCCCGGACTATCGCAGACGCACGTTTGAGACCCGGGATGCCCTGTTCGAGAAGTGCACGATCTACGATGGCGGTGCGCGCCGCTACGAGATCCTCGACCATATCCACGAGGTCTCCGAATACTGGGAAGACATGCGCGATCGCGCCGATGTGATCGATTTTGACGCTTTCCTGCATGATAAGCTTGGCTATCCAACGCCCATCTCCTTCGAGGACTGGCTTGTCGTCAACCATTATCAGTATCTGGACAAAATGGAGATGCGCGGTCTTTATGAAGAAGAATGCCGCTTCCTGCAGTACGTGCATGACAGCGGGATGAATCTGAAGGACCTCTCCGAGCGGCGCCTTACCGAATTCCGCTCCGCTCTTCGCAAATACATTCTGTGAACTAAAGATTTACAATATAAGGAGAATCACCATGAATCAAAAACCTGCTAACACCCAAAATGTCGATCCGGATTATGCTGCAAGTGCGGTCCCACAGAGTGCAAGACGCAGTACACTGACCATGTTCATGATCATGCTGGGCTTCACTTTCTTCTCAGCCAGCATGTGGGTCGGTCAGAACCTCTCTGACGGACTTGATTTTGGAGGATACATCGGCGCTTTGCTGATCGGCGGCCTGATCCTTTCGGTCTACACCGGACTGCTCGGCTACGTCGGTTCGAAGACCGGCTTCAGCATGGATCTGTTGGCGCGCAAGGCCTTCGGCCGTAAAGGTTCCTACATTTCGTCCGCCATGATCAGCTTCACGCAGATCGGCTGGTTCGGCGTCGGCGTCGCCATGTTCGCCATCCCGGTCGCCAAGGAGCTTCTCGGTGGCAGCACCTTTGCAACCTACGCATTGGTCATCATCGCTGGTATCCTGATGACCTCCTCCGCCTATTTCGGCATCAAGTCCCTGACCATCGTCAGTTATGTCGCTGTGCCGCTGGTCGCCATCCTCGGTACCACCGCTATGATCCTGGCGGTCAAGAACGGTGACGGCACTTTCATTGAGAACTTCGCTAAGGGCAGCTCCTCGCTTTCCATCATCGGCGGCGCAGGCCTGGTCATCGGCTCCTTCGTCTCCGGCGGTACTGCGACCCCGAACTTCTCCCGTTTCGCAAAGAACACGCGCGACGGC
>JAFVHC010000158.1 GCA_017474705.1 Bacillota bacterium | reverse complement strand
CAGAATTACCAGTGCATCAGGTTCTGATCCGGATGAGTCTGCCTATGATGATCTCCTTCTTTATCCAGGCCATGTACAATATCGTGGACTCGATGTTTGTCGCCAGGATCTCGGAAAACGCGCTGACAGCGGTATCGCTGGCGTTCCCCATGCAGCAGATCGTGACGGCCATCGCAGTCGGTACATCCACCGGTGTATCCGCGGTCTGGTCGCGGTACATGGGCATGGGCAAGCGGGAGGAAGCTTCCGCTGTCATCCGCACCATGACGGGCATGAGCTTGGGCTTCACCGTGATCTTCATTCTGCTGGGCATCTTCGTGTCGGGACCGTTGTACCGGGTACAGACGAACGTGGAAGAGATCGCCGTGATGGGCACCACGTATCTTACCATCAACTGGGTCCTGTCCTGCGGCAGCATCTTCAGTAAGTATTATGAAAGGCTGCTGGTTTCCGCCAGCCGGGCGACGCTGTCCATGCTGTCCATGGCGGCCGGCGCTGTCATCAACCTGATCTTCGATCCGCTGCTGATCTTCGGTCTGGGACCGTTCCCGGAACTGGGGATCGCCGGTGCGGCCTATGCCACCGTGGCCGGGCAGATCTTTTCCGCGGTCCTGGCCATCATACTGAACTGGAAATACAATGAGCCGGTGCGCCATGTAATGCTGAAACCGGCTTTCCAGGCCAAAGCGGCCGGAGATATCCTGCGCGTCGGCCTGCCTTCCATGATCACCATGGGATTATCGTCGATGATCAGTTTCATGATCAACCAGATCCTGCTGATGTTCTCCACCACGGCTACGGCCGTCTACGGCGTGTGGATGAAACTGCAGAATTTCTGCTACATGCCCATCTTCGGCCTGAACAATGGTATGGTACCGATCCTGTCCTACAATTATGGAATCGGACACAAAGACCGAGTCAAACTGACCATGAAAGAGGCCATCCTTTTCAGCGCCGCCCTCATGTGTGTGCTGATGGTCCTCTTCGAGCTGATCCCGGGCTCGATCCTGACGATGTTCAGCGCCGGTGCGCAGATGCGCGCCATCGGCATGGTCTGCCTGCGCCTGTGCGTCATCTCACTGCCGTTCGCCGCTGTGGCCATGCTGCTGTCCACCAGTATGCAGGCCCTGGATCATGCCAGGTATGCGCTGGTGATCAACCTGATGCGGCAGTGTGTGCTTTTGATCGGCAGCTTCGCGCTTCTGGCCTACTTGACCCACAGCCAGAAATGGATCTGGCTGGCTGTGCCCATCACGGAGATCATCACGTTCGCGGTCGCCTTGCTGATGCACCATCGGTTCCGAAAGGATCTGCAGATGTAATGGGATGCTTGACAGCAGTCGGCTCATATGTTTGATGTAATAAAAAAACTCCGGTACTGAGCCGGAGTTTTTTTGCATGATCAGATCTTCATTGCAGTGCGACCTTGATCATCAGGTTGTTCTGCTTCATGGTGGTCGTGTAGGAGACGTCCGTTGCCAGTTTCATGATCATCCGGATCCCGATATAAGCGGTCGGGTCCGGGTTTTCATTGTACCATATCGTAACGCAATTTTCAATAAAAAGTGTACGAGTCCACGCAGCGGTCTTGGTTGACGAGTATCATACGTATGCATATAATAAGGCTAAAGAAACATTGAAAACCGCAACGGATGCAAAGGAGCAAGATCATGAAAAGAAGTAAACTACGGTATGGCATGGTCGGGGGCGACCTGAATGCATTTATTGGTGACGTGCACCGCAAGGGAGCGGCCATGAATGAAAATGTGGAGCTTGTGGCGGGCTGCTTTTCCCGCAGGGAAGAGGCCAATCGGGCGACAGGCCTCCACTATGGGCTGGACCCGGAGCGGATCTATGCGGATTTTGAGACGATGGCCGCCGCGGAAGCAGCTCGTGAAGATGGTATAGACTGGGTCAGCATCTGCACGCCGAACAACACGCATTATCAGGCGGCGAAGGCATTCCTTGAGAACGGCATCAACGTCTATTGCGAAAAACCTCTGACGTTCACGGCGGAGGAGGCGCTGGAACTGAAAAGGCTTGCAGAAGAAAAGGGTCTGCTGTTCGGATTGAACTATTCTCATTCGGGCAACGTCATGGTCCATGAAGCAAGAGCACTGGTGCACGACGGTGTCATCGGTGAGATCATCAACGTGAACGGTGAATACTTCCAGGAATACCTGGTCGACGATATCGGCAATACGGATAAAGAAATGCTGCAGCTGTCTTCCTGGCGCAAGGATCCGGCGATCTCCGGCGGCTCCAATTGCGTAGGCGATATCGGTTCTCACATCGAGCACACGGTCAGCTTTATCACCGGGCTGGAACTGAAGCGGGTCTGCGCGATGCTGGACAATTACGGTCAGCCTCTGGATCTGAACGCGAACATCCTGGTCGAATTCGATAATGGCTGTCACGGGGTCTTCTCTTCCTCACAGGTATGTGTCGGCCATCTCAACGGCCTGGTCGTGCGCATCTTCGGGACCAAAGGCGCCATCGAATGGGTACAGGAAACGCCGAACGTCCTGAAACTGACGTTGAAAGGCCAGCCCACGCAGATCCTGAACCGCGGCATGGGCTATATCCATCCGGATGTGGCAGCCATGGAGCGCCTGCCCTTCGGTCATCCGGAAGGCTTGTACGAGGCCTTTGCCAACATGTACAGCGCTTTCACTGCCGCTGTGCTGAAAAAGGTCAACGGAGAAGAATTGACAGAAGCCGATCTTGACTACCCGAACATCGAAGACGGTATCCGCGGTGTGCGATTCATCGCGGCCTGCCTGAAGAGCAATGCTGAGGGATCCGTCTGGACGGAAGTGTAAAAAGGAGGAATCACCATGGACGACAGCATCAAGAAACTTACGATCCTTCATTCGAATGACATCCATGGCGATTTTCTGCCCAAGGACGAAGCCGGCAAGGAGACGGGCGGACTGGCCCGCCTGGCCGGCTATGTCAACAAGATCCGGCAGGAAAAAAGAAACGTGCTCTACGCCATGGCCGGCGACATGTTCCGCGGCTCGGTGATCGATTCCGAATATCAGGGCTTGTCCACCATCGATCTTATGAATACGCTGCGGCCGGACGTGGCGACCATCGGCAATCATGAAGTCGACTATGGATTCGCCCATCTGCTGTTCCTTGAGAAATGCACCAAGTTCCCGCTGGTCAACGCGAACCTCTTTGTCACCATGAACAACTCGCGCATCTTCACGCCCTATATCAACCTGGATATAGACGGCATGCGCATCATGTTCATAGGCATCCTGACGGAGGAGGTCCTGGCCTCCACAAAGAGTGAAAAGATCATCGGCACCTTCATCGACCTGGAGTCCGCGGCCAAGGAAGTCGGCATCATCTGCGATAATTACCGTACTGTCCGCACCGATATGACCGTCCTTCTGACCCATATCGGTATTGAGAATGATATGAAACTGGCGGAACTTCTGGATCCTGACTGGGGCATCGACATGATCATCGGCGGGCATT
>JAFVHC010000157.1 GCA_017474705.1 Bacillota bacterium | reverse complement strand
TGGGCATCACCTACTGTGTCGTCATGAACGCGCAGCAGTTCGTGCAGAACCTGGATTCTTCTTTGGGCATCGTTGCTTTTCTGCAGCCCGATGTCGAAGAGGCCGATGCCATCGCCTATGCGGCGGAGTTACAGGCCCGTGACTCGGTCAAAAAAGCGACGTATATTTCTCCGGAGGAGGCCTGGAACACATTCAAAAACTCGCTCCAGGACGGTATCAACGGGGATCTGCTCGCGGAACTGGACAACGATAATCCGCTGAGCAATTCCGCCAACATCGAGATCTACATGGCCAACTCCAAGGCGCAGAAAGAACTGGTCAAGGAACTGGAAGGAAACAAAATGATCCGGCTCGTCCGCTATTCCAAAAAGGCAGCCGATCTCATGGGTTCCTTCTCCCGGTTCACCACCTACGTCGGGCTGGCACTGATGATCGTCCTTATGTTGATCGCGGTCCTTCTGATCGCGAACACGATCGAGCTGTCTGTCTATATCCGCAGACGTGAGATCAACATCATGAAGTATATCGGCGCGAAGGATTCGTTCATTCGCCTGCCGTTCGTTGTGGAGGGTATGCTGCTCGGGTTCCTGGGCGTCATCATCCCCACGGCGGTCATTTATTTCGGGTACCAGTACTTTGTGAAAGTCGCCACGGAAAATTTCACAAGTATGAGCTACCTGATCAATTTCGTGGATATCAATACATTGATGAAAGGCCTGCTGCCGGTATTCGTCGTACTGGGCGTCGTCGTCGGTATGATCGGCAGTCTGGTCTCCATACGCAAGCATCTGAAAGTTTGATATCCCCTGAATTCTTAGGAGGCAAGAATGCGTACAAAGTGGATCGCGTTTGGTTTAGCTCTTCTGCTGGCATTGCAGCCGACGGTGTTGTTTGCGTCGGAAGATGAGTCCCATCTGGAAGAGCTGGAAGAGCAGAAATCCGAAGTAGAAAGCAAAGAATCCGAAGCGGACGAGGAGCTGTCCGAGACCCAGGCACGTGTCGATGAATACATCGCGGCCCTGGAAGAACTGGATACTCAGATCAGCGAGAAGGAATCAGCCATTCGTGAGCTGGATGCCGAGATCGAGGAGAATCTGGCGCTTCTTGAAAAGACCAAACAGGAACTTGAAGACGCAAGAGACAATGAAGCAGTCTGGTATCAGAAACTGAAGCTCCGCATGAGAGCGGTATACGAATCCGGTCAGATCAATTATCTGGAGATCCTGCTGCAGGCCGGCTCCATGTCCGATCTGTTCAGCAAGGCGGAGTATACCCGCGACCTGGCGCAGTATGATCAGGAGATCCTGGTCAATTTGGGTGAGGCCAAGGAAGAAGTCACAGCCAAGGAAATGGAAGTGACGGAGCAGGAAGCCATCTTGGAAGCCGATCGTGCCAAAGAAGAGGAGAAGCGCCAGGAACTGCAGGAAGTCAAGGGTAAAAAAGAGAAAGAGCTGAAGAAGCTCGAGGAAGATAAAGAGGCGCTGGAGCTCTACATCCAGGAGTTGGAACAGCAGCGTGAGGAGCTGGCCGGCGAGATCGCCGAGACAGCCGCGCGTATCGAAGAAGCCCGCCGCAAAGCGGAAGAAGAGGCACGCAGAGCTGCTGAAGAAGAAGCGCGCAAGCAGCGGGAGGCCGAAGAAGCCGAGCGCAAGCGTCAGGAAGAAGAACGTCAGCAGCAACAGCAGGAAGAAGAAGCCGAAGAAGAGTCTCAGCCTGAGGAAGAGGAATCTCAGCCTGAGGAAGAAGAGACTGGCGGATACGAAGAAGAGGAAGAGGACGATTACGAAGAGCCTTCCTATGAGGAGCCTTCCGGAAGCGTCAGCCTGTCCTGGCCGTTGCCTGGATACTATTCATTGTCCTGTTACTACGGTAATGGTCATCGCGGTATCGATATCCCGGCACCGTCCGGCACAGCGATCTGTGCGTCTGCCGGAGGCACGGTCATCACAGCAAGCTATAACGGCAGCTACGGCAACTATGTAGCTATCGCTCATGGCAATGGATATGTTACATTGTATGCCCATGCCAGTGCTCTGAACTGTTCAGCCGGTGATTACGTCGGCGCCGGTCAGGTCATCGCCTATGTCGGTACCACCGGTTATTCCACGGGCAATCACCTGCACTTTGAAGTCCAGATCGACGGCGGCCTGGCCAATCCGTTGAGCTACGTCGGCTGAGCAAATCAGAAAACAGTCCAATGACAACACCTGTCCGCAGGGGCAGGTGTTGTTTTTCAAGTCAAGAGGAAAACGAGGAACTGAGGCCATGGCGAATAAACGGTTCTGGAAGGGATATATCTGCGGGATACTGAGTTTCGCGGGCATCCTTGTCCTGCTTGTATTATGCCAACGATGGATGCTTCCAAACAGCCTGAGCCTGCGGCAGGAAACGCAAGTCCTGATGAAGCTGAACCAGATGTCTTATCTGATCGGCTCCAAATATCTGGACGAGGTGGATACTGACACGCTGCTGGAAGGGGCTTATGCTGGTTTTGCGAATGCGGTCGGTGATAAATACACCCGTTATTATACACAAGAAGAGTTCGAAGCCTATCTGGAAAACGCCAGCGGTACGTTCGCCGGTATCGGTGTCGTCGTGGGGTGGAACGTTGATCGTCAGATGGTGGAGGTCCTTTCTGTGACTGACGGCGGACCAGCAGAAAAAGGCGGTATGCAGGCCGGAGATCTGATCTTCAGTGTAAACGGTGAAGAAATGAAAGATGCGTCCATGGAGATCGTAACGTCCCGGATCCGCGGTAAGGTCGGCACAGACGTCGTGATCGGCGTCCTGCGGGAAGATGAAGAGGATCCTGTATTATTGACAGTCACCCGGGAACGCATCGAGGAGAATACCGTAGCATCCCATATGATAGATGATGGGATCGGATATATCCAGATCATCGAGTTCGATGATATCACTTCGAAACAGTTCAAGGAAGCGCTGGAAGGACTGCAGGAGCAGGGAATGAAAGGCTTGATCCTGGATCTGCGCGGCAATCCCGGCGGGCGGCTGAACGTGGTCGTGGACATCGCCGATCAGATCCTGCCCGAAGGGCTCATCACATATACGCTGACGCGCGATGGCAAGAGGGAAGATTTCACCTCCCAAGAGGAAACGCAATTGAGCATCCCGCTGGTCACCCTGGTCGACGAGAACAGCGCAAGCGCCTCGGAGATCCTTTCCGGAGCGATCCGCGATCATCACATGGGAACACTGATCGGGATGAAGACCTTCGGCAAAGGCATCGTTCAGACCACGTACAGCCTGACGGACGAGAGCGGTCTGAAGGTGACCATGGCCCGATATTATACACCGAATGGTGAATTCATCCATGGCGTCGGGATCGAGCCGGATATCACCGTTTCCTTGCCGGAAAACGTGATGCTGGATGAAGTGAGAGGCACAGAAAAGGATACGCAATATGCGGCTGCGCTCGAGGAAATCCACAGGCTTATAGAAGAATAAGACTTGCCATTCTCAGGGAAATATTGTATAATCACATATGTTTGAATTTCAAAGACAGGGGTAACAACTTTTAATATGAGTCAGAAAAGCAGAAAGCAGAAAGGACGGAACAAAAAGTCGGCCCGCCAGCTTTTTCTTCGCAAAAAACGTATCGTCATCACGGTATTCAGCTTCTTGATGATCCTGATCGTGGCGGCCGGCGGCCTTGCGGTCAAAGTCATGGCTGACGTGGCGAAATCGATGGACCGCATGTACCAGGAAGTCAGTACCATCGACATGCGCAATTCCTCCATCGAAGTCGACGATCCGGTCGAAAAAGAGCGCCCGAAGCAGCCGGAAAAGGAAGAATCCGCTGTAACCAAAGAGGATCTGATTTCCAACGCCAAGCCCATGGCCATGCTGCTGATCGGTACGGATACCGGTGATTTCGGCCGCACCGCGGTCAATGGCCTGTCCGATACGCTGATCTATGTGGTCCTCAATCCCGGCAAGCAGCGTATGTCCCTGCTGAGTATCCCGCGTGATTCTTACGTGGAGATCTACGGAACGGGCACCTGGACGAAGATCAATGCTGCTTATTCCTACGGCGGGGCGGAGCTGTGCATCAATACGGTCCAGCAGCTGCTGCAGCTTCCGGTAGATGCATATGCGGTCGTCAATTTCGCCGGTTTCCAGAACGTGATCGACGTCATCGGCGGCGTTACCGTCGAGAATGCGTTCACTTTCTCCTGGGATGGGTACACATTCCCGGAGGGCACGGTCACTTTAAATGGTAAAGAAGCTCTGGCTTTCTGCCGTATGCGTAAGAACGATCCGGAGGGTGATTTCGGACGCAGCCGCCGCCAGCGCAACGTCATCGTCGCCGTGGCCAAGAAGGCTACCACCCTTGCCGGCGCTTTGAATTATCAGGAACTTCTGGATGCGGTCTCCGGCAATGTGCTGACCAATGTGGACATGAGCATGGCAATGGACATGATCACCCGCTACAGCCCCTGCCTGAACAACGTCATCAATTATGATACTCTTACGGGTTATGGATTCAGCAATAACGGTTGGTATTATCAACTGGATGAGGATAATCTGGCCCGCGTACGGGCGGAGCTCCGTGCGGAACTGGAATTGGATTGAACTTAAGAAAAGCGAGAACGGTCACGTCCTCGCTCTCTTTTTACATTGCAGTATGATATGGATGCAGTGCCCAAGGCGCTGCAAACTAAAGGAGATATTATGGAAGAAAAAGTCGACCGGATCGTCCATGCTTTGCAGGAACGGTATCCGGATGCGCGCTGTGAGCTGGATTTTTCCACTCCGCTTGAGATCCTGATCGCGACCTGTCTGTCCGCGCAGACAACAGATAAACAGGTCAATAAAGTCACCAAAGTACTGTTCGCGGACTGCCGTACGCTGGATGATTATCTGGCGTTGACCCCGGATCAGATCCGTGCGTATATCCATACGCTGGGCTTTTATAATAATAAGGCGGACAACCTGTACAAGATGGTCCGCCAGCTGGCAGACCGGTTCCATGGAGAGGTCCCTGCCACGCGCGAAGAGCTGACCACTCTGGCCGGCGTCGGCAGGAAGACCGCGAATGTGGTCCTTTCCAACGCGTTCGGAGAACCGGCGATCGCCGTGGATACTCATGTGTTCCGTGTCGCGAACCGTATCGGTCTGACGCACGCGAAGACGGTCGAGGAAACAGAGCAGCAGCTGATGGAAGCCTTGGACCGAGAGGACTGGAGCCTGATGCACCATGTCCTGATCTTCCACGGGCGCTACTGCTGTCACGCAAGAAAGCCGGAATGCGACACGTGCCCGATCCGTAAGGACTGCGAATATGCCTCAGCGGTCATTGCATGAAGCAGTGAACTGTGATACAATACAAATGAATATTCAGATCTACAGGGAGGCCGCATATGGATTCGATCTATCTGGAATATATGGTTAAACGTGAACGCGTGGTCATGGACTGGGTCAAGCGCATCGGACTGGTTTTGGGACTGATCATCATCAATTTCCTGGTGCTCAATTTCTTCTCGCCCGCTTTTCCGATCCTTTTGGCTTTGTCCGCATGGGGTGGTTTGATCGTCTGGCGCCGTATGGATAAAGAGTATGAGTATATCTATACCGATGGGCTGCTGGACGTGGACTGCGTATATCATGCCAGTACCCGTAAGTCCATGATCTCTTTGGACTGCCGCGAGTTCGAGATCATCGCGCCGGCATCCGATCCGAGATACAAGTCTCTCTTCGATAAAAGCTACAATAAAGTCCTGGACGCAGGCCGGGGCGGTATCCGCGAGAACACCTACATCGCGATCTGCACGCGGGAAAACAATACGCTGAAAATGCTTTTCGAGCCGAACGATGAAATGCTGGAAGCGATGAAACGCTACATCCCCCGAACCTTGGTCCTTCCGGACGATAAGAGACGATGAACGGGGCTGTGCTTGCTGCCCTCCTGGAGCAGGTCCGTACTGTAGTACAGGAGACGGGCCGGTTCATGAGGGAACATACCTTGTCCCGGATCGATACCAAATCGGGACATGCTAATTTTGTGACGGATATGGATATGGAGATCCAGCGGCGCTTAAAAGAGCAGCTGACACGGGTCCTGCCGGAAGCGCTGATCATCGCGGAGGAGCAGGATCGGCAGCCGGAAGCGGATCTCTGCTGGATCATCGATCCCATCGACGGGACCACGAATTATATCACGGGGTTCCGTTTTTCCTGTATTTCCGTCGCACTTGCACAGAAAAACCGCAGTATCCTCGGCGTCGTATACGATCCTTATGCAGATGAAATGTTCTCTGCAGCAGACGGACTCGGTGCTTTCTGCAATGGAACTGAGATCAGACCATCTGATCGACCGGCAGAACGAGCCCTTGTGGCACTGGGTACTTCACCCTATCATACGGAACTGGCCGACCGTACTTTCGCGGCAGCGCGCAAAGCATTTGAAGCCTGCGCCGACATCCGCCGGTCCGGTTCCGCGGCGCTGGATCTGTGCTACGTGGCCTGCGGCCGTACCGATGGGTACTTCGAATATATTCTTCAGCCGTGGGATTACGCCGCGGGTTCCTGCATCGTACGCGAGGCCGGAGCCCGGATCGAGGGCATAGAAAAAGGGTGGACTTTCGACCACCCCATAGGTATCATCGCTGCGCAGAAAGGCCTTTGGCCTCTGCTTTACAGCATCGTTTCGACGAGCTGATTCATATCATATAAACCGGCGGAACGGCCGATCAGGAAGCGGGCAGCGCTGATGGCGCCGGCTGCGAAAACGTCGCGCGATAAAGCCGTGTGCTTCAGCTCGACCATTTCGTCCTGGCCTGCGAACAGGATCGTATGCTCGCCAACGATGGTGCCGCCGCGTACCGCGCTCATGCCGATGGCGTGCGGATCCCTTGCCGCGCGACGGTCCATGCGGCCCATATCCATGTAATAT
>JAFVHC010000156.1 GCA_017474705.1 Bacillota bacterium | reverse complement strand
TGGTGGGAGAGAAGGTCTGTGACTCGTTCCACCAGCCGGAGGACAAAAGGAAGCCTGCGGCTGCTGGTCCCTCCGCCAGAAGGTCGGTGATATCGTAGGTCTGATACAGCAGATGGGTATCGAACTGACCGGCACCGGGTTCGAACCAGTGGTCGGATACTTTCGTACCATTGACGTACGGTGTATAGATGCCGCGGGCCGTCGCGTACAGGCGCGCCTTCTTCAGACCCGGCTTCACGGTGAAAGCGCGGCGCAGCATCGGTGTCGACGTGTGGGTCGCATCGATCAGCTTGCGGCCCTGTACCAGGGAGCCATCGGCTCCCGCATCGAAGATCAGTGCTTCCGGCGAACGCAGGTTGAAGATCTGCAGTTCTGCCAGTTCGAATCCTTCGGCACTTTCATAGCCGAATTCACTGAGCATGGGGTAGGGAGTCACGTCGGTACTGCCAGCCGGATTGAGCTGCCTTGGTTTTTCAATAAAGACAGGGACACCGGGCTTTGCTCCCGGAGGTGTGAATGCCAGCCGCTGTTTGGTGGAATCGCATTTGACACCGTCGATATAGGTATAGGCAGCGTTTTCTGCCACTTCAAAGTCGATGGTATGCCAATCCAGAGCGTTTGCCTGGCTGATCAGAGCTTTTTCCGGCTCATCGAAAGATACGGCGCTGAATGTGGCGAGCGGCGTGTCGGCTTTGTCTTCAGGACAGTACCCGATGCGATAGATATCGATCTTCGCGGGCTCCTGGCTGAGATCCAGTTCATAAGCGATCTCGTTGGGGCCTTCGATGTTGTAATCGTTCTTGTTTTTGTCCAGCAGACGCGGGTCATTGGCCCCGAAGATAAAGCGGATCTTCGTATCAGCCTGAGTCGCACGGAACTTCGCGTGATAGCGGAAGACCGATTTGACTTTGGCCATCAGCACGGTCTCGTCCGGGCCGATGAATTCCGCTCCGGGGAAGGCCTTGTCGATCGCTTCTTCCATGAGACCGGTCTCGAACCAGGTGTCGGCGGAAGCGGTCTCTCCGGCATCGTCCGTGACACAGATCTTCACGTCATAACGGGTACGGGCCATGAGGGCTGCGCCTTCGTAGCGGACAGAGGGCTGCTGCGCCTCCGTAACGTCGCCGGAATCCCACACGACGTCGCATCCATCCAGCACGAGGATACGGCGGGATACCTGTCCGGCACCGCGGCGGTCGCTTTGCAGCTCATAGGAAAAGCGTGGTTTCTGTTCATCCAGGCCAAGGGGCATTGCTGCGAACTCGACCTGGGGATTGGTGATCCTCAAAGACATGTTGGTCCTCCTTTGGTGATTAGAAACTATTCTTCTGGCCATGGAACCATGACCTTTCTTGTCAAACGATCAGATCTTCATCCAGGATCTTTCGATCTTCCGTGCTTACCCTGATGTGGATCTTTCCTTTGCCGGTACGGCGTACGTATACGACCATCTGGCCGCGGTATGTCCGCTTTTCAGCGGAGGTCAGCGGTGTGAGATCGGCCAGGTCGCCGTTGTCCATGCTGACGAACGCACCGTCGCCCAGGACCTGGCAGCGGATCTTGTGCTCATCCGTAGTCGGATGGCCTTTGGCATCTTTCATCGTGATGATCAGCTGGTACATATAGCCTTTGCGGGCGGCGGCTTTGCGGAAAGATTCTCCGGAGACAAAGTCGCCTTTTTTGTATAGCAGCACCTGTGCCTGGACAGCGGGAGCATCGGTCACGACAGGAACCTTCGTGCTGCCGGTCCAAAGTTTCTGGCGTTCGTAGAACGCGTCTTTCTTCAGCCCTGCAGTGGTCAGAAAACCGGCGCCGGAACCGTGGATGGGCCAGCCGTGGGCTTCGCCCAGGTAGTCGATGCCTGTCCAGAGGAACTGGCCGCATACATAGTCCAGGTCTTCTACGACCTTCCACGCCTCCGGACGATGGCCGTTTTCCGTGCCCAGCATCGGACGGTCCGGGAAGCGTTTGTGATCGGCTTCATAGAACTGCTCTTTGTAATTATATCCGATGACGTCGACATGATCCACGAAACCGAGGTAAGTGGACAATTCCGGAAAGGCGGCGGCCACTGTGACAGGCCGGGTCGCGTCCTCCTCTTTTACGATCCGCACCAGTTCTTCGGCAAGGACGGTGATGCGCTCCATGTTGGGCTTGTCCGGATTGTATTGGCGTTCCGCCGCGGGCTTGTTGGCATCGTTGTTGCCGGTCATCTCGGTGAAGCGCGGGTGGCAGTAGGGATCGTTCGGATAATCGATCTCATTGCCGATGCTCCACATGATGACGGACGGATGATTCCGGTCGCGCCGTACCATCATGCGCAGATCCTGATCGTGCCACTCCGGGAAATCCTCATAGTAGCCTTGATGCCGCGGAGGGTAGACGTTATGGCCGGTGGACCATTTGTTTTTGCAGCCTTCCCATTCATCGAAAGCCTCGTCCAGGACCAGAAAGCCCATGGCATCGCACAAATCATAGAGTTCCGGCGCATGGGGATTGTGCGACGTGCGGATCGCGTTGCAGCCCATCTCCTTAAGGCCTTCGAGCCGACGCTGCAGGACTTCGCGCGGGACGGCGGCGCCCAATGATCCGGCATCATGATGGATGCAGACGCCTTTCAGTTTCATCGGTGCATCGTTCAGAAAGAAGCCTTTGTCGGCATCGAAATACAGCTTGCGGATGCCCACGGTCTCCCGGTCTGCCACGTAAGAAAGGCCATCGACCGTGTAGGTGGAAGTCATTTCATAAAGATGCGGCGCATCGGGCGACCAAAGCTTTGGATCAAAGATCGTACCTTTCAATAAAGTCCTGGCTGCGCCATTTGCAGGTACTGCAGTACTGCCGGTCAGTTCCAGGACGATGGAGCCGGTCTGCCTGTCGGTGAACTGAGTGCGGATCTCGACCTGCTTGTCGGCACAGGTCGTGTTTTCGATCTCGTGACCTACGGTCAGCACGGCCTGCTGCTCTGTGATATCGGAGGCCGAGAACACGACGCCATGCTCCGCAGGATGCACAGGTTCTTCGATGACCAGCCGTACTTTTCGATAGATGCCGCTGCCGGTGAACCACCGCGAGTCCGCAATGTCGGGATGGCTGACCCGTACGCTGATCTCGTTGTCCTGCTGTCCGAAGTGGACGAAGCCGGTGATATCAAAAGAGAACTCCGCATAGCCGAAGGGCCGTCGGCCCAGATAGTAACTGTTGCAAAAGACCTTGGCGTTCTTATATACACCGTCGAAAACGAGCCGCACGGATTTACCGCGGTATTTCTGCGGCAATGTGAAACTGACGCGGTACCAGCCGATCCCGCCGTCCAGATAGCCTGTACCGCTGGAATTCTCCTTGCGGAAGGGAGCAGCCACGGACCAATCGTGCGGCAGCGTGACGGTCTCCCAGGAAGTAT
>JAFVHC010000155.1 GCA_017474705.1 Bacillota bacterium | reverse complement strand
GGGCAGCATCGGTAAGATCTCATTCAGGATCGCGGCGGCCTGCGGATCCTCGAGGATCAAGCCTAAAGGCTTGTCGATGCTGAACTTACCATAACGACCATCGTTGACACCGTAAATGGTAAAATCACCCAGCTGATCCTTCAGCCAGCGGACACTCATAGGGAACCATGCGTTGAAGACCGGGTTGATGTTCGAGGCGCTGCCGTTGGAGGTCAGAGAGGTGGCAAGGGACAGGCCATGGACGCCGTCTTTGAAGATGTGCAGTTCGAAATCGACACCGGCCTGGTTCAGCGCGGTGGCGAAGGTCAGCAGATGCACCGGCGGGACGACGGTATCGTTCCGGGTGCCGAAGATAAAGGATGACGGCGTGTTCTGATCCACACGGTCCGGGATATCCGGGCAATCCAGTGCGCGGAGGTCACTGTGTACGATGCCGGGGTAACCCAATAGCAGCACGTCAGGCCGTTCTTCAAAATGTGTCGCAACCGCAGCGGCCAGGTGTCCGCCCCCGGAGAAACCGATCATTGCGACCTTGTGCGGGTTCAGAAGATATTCTTCCGCGTTGGCGCGGATGATCCGTAGCGCTTCGACAGCGTCACGCATGGGGTCTTCGATCGTGGCGTCCGGCTTCTTGGTCACGGTGGTATAGTCCAGGACGAATGCCTGGTATCCTTCGGCGAAATAGGCCATGGCGACCGGTTCACCTTCCCGGTCGGAACAGAAGCGAAATCCGCCGCCCGGTATGACGAGCATGGCGGGATAAGCCTGGATGTTGGCCATTTCTCCGCTTTTTTCATGCAGGTATCCTGTCAACGTTGCATGTGCTCCAATGGCGATCTGGATCAGTTTCATTATCATATCCTCCTTATAGGATCAGGTGTTTTGAACTGTACATGTATCGTACCATATTTACAAAGAAACCGTCAACAGCAGGGCTGGTTTTGATTGAAAGAATCACGGCTTTATGGTAATATGTAATCAAAACAGTGGAGTTTTCGATATTATAAAAGAAAGAGGAAACACGTATGAAACTTACACTCCAACAGCAGCAGCGTGTCGATGCATTGCTCCAGCAGATGACTCTGGAAGAAAAGATCGGGCAGATGAACCAGCTTTCTCCCTCGCTGGTCGGTGGATTCGATATGTCTTTTGAAGAAATGATCGAGATGGCTATGGACGGACGCATCACCCAGGAAGAGCTGTCGGAAATGTTCAGCAAAGCCGAGCGGGACTATCGGGAGGATGATATCCGTAAGGGTCTGATCGGTTCCGTTATGTTGCAGGATCCGGACAAATACAATGAACTGCAGAGGATCGCGGTGGAAGAAAGCCGCATGGGGATCCCGCTGATCATCGGCCTGGATGTCATCCACGGGTTCCGCAGTGTCTATCCCATCGCCCTTGCGGAAGCCGGTGCCTTCGATCCAGATCTGTTCCAGCGTACAGCTCGTATGGCCGCCAAGGAATCCCGCACGCAGGGCATCTCCTGGCACTTTGCCCCGATGATCGATGTGGGCCGTGACTCCCGTTGGGGCCGCGTTTCGGAAGGCCCAGGAGAGGATCCATATCTGGCCAGTCGCTTTGCAGAGGCCAAGATCCATGGCCTGCAGGACGGCGCTTACGAGGATGCCGCGGATGGCACAGAACGCCGCGAGAACTATGTCGCCGCGTGCATGAAGCATTATGTTGCGTACGGTGCGGCGGAATCGGGTCGTGATTACAACACGACCTCCATGAGCATCTCCCAGCTGCACAACGTCTATCTGCCGCCATTTAAGGCTGCGACAGAAGCCGGCGCCGCAACGGCCATGGCTTCTTTCAATGATCTGAACGGCGTTCCTTGCACGGTCAATACATATACATTGCGCCGTACGCTGAAAGAACGTTATGGCCTTCAGGGCTTCGTCGTCAGCGACGCGAACGCGATCCGCGAGTGTATCGATCATGGTATCGCCGCGGATCGGTATGATGCGGCAAGACAGGCTGCGAATGCCGGTATGGACATGGATATGGGCACGTCCATCTACGTCGAAGAACTGAAGAACGCCGTCGAACGCGGCGACGTATCCATGGAAGTCATCGATGAAGCAGCCCGCCGCATCCTTTCCGTCAAAATGTGGCTGGATCTGTTCGATCATCCTTATATTACGGATGAGGCAAAGCATCGGTATGATAAACTGCCGAAAGGACACGTGGATCTGACACTGGAAGCTGCGCAGAAATCCATCGTCCTGCTCAAGAACGACGATCACGTCCTGCCCCTGAAGAAAGAGCAGAAGATCAGTCTTGTCGGATCTTTGGCCGCCAATCCCACGGAGATCATCGGCGCCTGGGCCATGAGCTGGAAGAGCGAGGATTGCGTGAGCATCCTGGACGGATTGAAAAACACGGGTGCGGCAGTGGAGTACTTCCCCTGCGGCGGTCCTGCGGAAGAGATCAACGAGGAAGAGATCGCGCAGGCGGCGGCCTATGGAGATGTGATCGTGGCGGTGGTCGGTGAATACAGCGCCATGAGCGGTGAAGCTTCATCCCGTGCGGACACCACGCTGCCCGGCAAACAGCGCGAACTGCTCGCCAAACTGCTTGCCACCGGCAAACCGGTGGTCACCCTTCTTATGAACGGCCGCGCACTGGCGTTGGGCTGGGAAGCAGAGCATCTGCCGACGATCGTTGAAGGATGGCAGCTGGGGATCCAGATGGGCAACGCCGTGGCATCTGTCCTGTTCGGTGACTACAATCCCACCGGCAAACTGGCCGCTTCTTTCCCGTACGTGACCGGCCAGCTGCCGCTGTATTACAACCATCCTTCGACCGGCCGTCCCGGCGGCAAATTCAAGTTCACATCCAAGTATATCGACGCTCCCTTCGAGCCGGTCTTCCCCTTCGGTTACGGCCTTTCCTATACCACCTTCGCTTATTGCGATCTGACGGTCAAAGAAACGGAAGACGCTTTGGTCGCTTGTGTCAAGGTCAAGAACACAGGTGAAGTCTGCGGAACTGAGACTGTACAGCTCTACATGCAGGATGTGACTGCCTCGCTGGTCCGCCCGGTCAAGGAACTGAAGGGCTTCGCCAAGGTCACTCTTGCGGCCGGAGAAGAAAAAGAAGTCGTCATTGAACTGAAGAAAGCAGATATGGGCTTCTACAACAACGATGGTGTATACGTCCGGGAAGATGGCAAATTCCGCATCTTCGTGGGCGGAAGCTCCGCGGACACCCTGATGCAGGAACTGGATCTCGCTTTTTGATCAAAATAAAGGAGTATGATCATGAAGTATTTTTTGCCACTATTGCTGGTGATCCTGCTGTTAGTCTCCTGCGCAAAGCCGAATCCTTTTGCGCCAGGGGCAGAGGCATCATCGGAGACCGGAGGGTCAGAAGAGTCCAAGGAGCCCGTTACGGAAGACAGCTCTGAGGGATCCGATAGTTCCGAGGAAACAGAAAGCTCCGCAGCGCCTTCCGGCTTCGATGTCTCCAGCCCTCTGTCGAACTGGATCCAGTGGGACGCGGATGGTGATGGAGAGAAAGAAGAACTGTGCTTCGATCCGGTCCCGTTAGGAGATGAAGCGCCAAGCTATATCGAGATCACTATGTACAAAGGAAATGATCAGTTTTCAGGGATCATGGACAATGCATATGGTCTGATCGAAGTCCTGCCGATGGAGGATGAAGAGGGACCCTATCTGCAGATCCGGTATTATATGGGAGATTATTATGATCACGATCATGAAGCTTCCTGCATAGTCCGGTATCAGGATGGTGCATTGAAGACCATCAAACCTGAAGATGAGCAGTAAGCCTTGACAAAGGAGAAAAAGATTATGATCAAGATCTATGGAATGCCCACATGCCCGTATTGTGATTATATCCACGAGCAGATCGTGGGACGGGAGGACGAGTTCGAGTATATCAATATTGGAGAGAATATCCGGAATATGAGCGCTTTCACAAGATTGAGAGATACGAACCCTGTATTCGACCGTATGAAAGCCATCGGAGACGTGGGAATCCCGGCTTTTGTCTTTGAGGACGGCCGCGTATCCATTGATCCGGCGGATGCGGGATTGATCGAATACGGGTCCGCAGCAGCTTGTTCCGTGGAAGACCATAAGAGCGGAAGAAAAGGGTGCTGAAAGCATACAGGAACTGAAAACGATAAGATGAAAGAGGTAACCCATTGGATATTCAACCGTTTCAGGATTTTATAGCCAGGATCCGTGAAAACTGCGGACGCATCATACTGGGCAAGACCGAGACCATCGACCAGCTCGCCATAGCGTTATTGGCGGGCGGTCATGTGCTGCTCGAGGATCTGCCCGGCACTGGCAAGACCATGCTGCTGAGAGCCTTTGCGGCCTCTATAGGGATGGATTTCAAGCGGATCCAGTTCACACCGGACCTGCTGCCTTCGGATCTTACGGGCATCTATTTCTACAACCAGAAGACCGCTGAGTTCGAATTCCGGCCGGGACCGCTTTTTGCAGGGGTGATCCTTGCGGACGAGATCAACCGTGCGACGCCGAGGAGCCAGTCGGCGCTTCTGGAAGTGATGGAGGAGCATCAGATCTCCATCGATGGCGTCACGCACCGCATGCCGGAACCGTATCTTGTCATGGCGACCCAGAACCCCATCGAGTCCTATGGCACGTTCCCGCTGCCGGAAGCCCAGATGGATCGTTTCCTGATGCAGCTTTCGATGGGTTTCATGCAGCGGGAGGATGAGATCCGCGTCATGAGCCGTGAGGACACGAGAGACCTGATCCGTCAGCTTGAGCCGATCACGGATCGGGAGGAGATCCTGCGGCTGCAGAAGGAATCCCGGGCGGTTACGGTCGCTCCTGAGATCACTTCCTATATCATGGATCTGGCGGAGTATACCCGACAGTCTCCGTTGCTTTCTGCCGGCATCTCGACCCGTGGAACCATCGCATTGTACAGAACGGCGCAGATCCGCGCTGCAGTCTCCGGTCGGGATTACGTGATCCCTGAGGATGTGAAGGCCGAGGCGAAGGTGGTACTGCCGCACCGCATCAATATCATTCGCCGCAGCCACGCCGAGAGCAAGAACTTTATAGACAACATGCTCGATTCCGTAGCAGTTCCTTTAGAAGATCTATGATCTGGGTCATCGTGATTTTCGTTGTGCTGACGGCAGTCTTGTTGGAGTATTACAGTGTCAGCCTGGCGCCAAAGCGGATGCAGATTAGTTTCGATACGGATCTCACGCTGGCGGAACCGGGCGAAGAAGTCTGCCTCAGTTTCGTGATCCGGAACCAGTCCAGGCTGCCGCAGCTGTACGTCAGTGTGTCCGTCAGTCTGGAGGATGGGCTCAAGATCTCGGTAGATGAGGACGCAAGAGCCAAGTACATCGTCAAGACCGCTTCCGGCAACCTGTTCCGCAGACGGTATTTTCTGCTGCCGCATCAGGCGGTGACCCAGAAGATCCGGTTCGTGCCGGAACACAGAGGTGTTTTCCATATCGGAAGATGTTATCTGGAATGCGGAGACTATCTTGGCCTTAAGTCCATAGTGCAAAGCTTCCCCATAGACCGTCAGCTTGTATGCACCGCCCGGTATATTTCGGACCTTCCTGCCTTCGATCCTTTGGGTGGTACGGAGGGCAATCATTCCGTCCGCGGTTTATTTTCGAAGACCCGACGCTGATCTATGGATACCGCGATTATACCGGAAGGGAACCCATGCGGCAGATCTCCTGGAAGGCGACTGCCCGTACGGGCAGGTTGACCGTACGTGAGCAGGACCATACGCAGGAGTGGAATGCTACCGTGTTGGCGGATCTGTGGACAGATTCTTCGGAAGATCTGGAACGGGTGCTCGAACTGGTGCGTACCGTTTGTGAAAGCCTGGAAGAACGGCACATCCCTTATGCGTTCGTTTCCAACAGTGATCTGGGAGACGTGCCGGAAGGCCTTGGCCGCCAGCACATCCATATGATCCAGCGCAAGATCGGCCTTTCTTTCCCGATCGCGTATTACCGGTTCGATACGCTTTTACCCAAGCTTTTTTCGGGACCGGCGGATGACCGGAGCTTCATCTTGATCGCACCGGAGCCCACCGGCAATGTCGCTGACTATCTGCAGTATCTGGATCGCTATGGTGCCTCGAAGACGATCGTCTTCTACGGGAAGGAGGCAGCGTCATGAAATATGCGACAGCCTTCCTGACGACCGCGGAGATCGCACTGTATTTTGGATTTGCGATGCTGTTCCCGGCATTCTCGGCCTATTATCCGATCGTGCTTCTGTTTTTGGCGCTCGCGTTCTGCAGTATGATCCTTGCGGAAACGATGCAGAAATATGTGATGGTCCGGGCGTTTCCTGTGCTGATCACGTTGACGGTGCTCATCCGTCTGCCACGTTCGGCTGAAATACTTTTGTTTTTACCGCCATTTTTGTATCTGCTGTTTACAGCCGTTCTTGGACGCTTCCACAGAGCCTACTGGCAATGCGCGCAGACAGCGAAAGGTCTGTTTGCCTTAGCCACAGCCTTTACACTTATTGCCTTGATCCTGACACCGATCAGCATGCATACGGTGGTCTTGATCACGATCTTCTTCCTGACCTGCATCTTCGGACTTCGCATGCTGCGTCTGCATACGAGCGGCTCCGCACAATGGCTCATGTATTCTTTGGTTGACCTTCTCCCGCTGCCGGCCGCCGGATTTGCGGCTGTGGGTGTCATCATGCTGTTTACATGGGGCAAAAAGCTGATCGAAATACTGCTGACCCCGCTGGCACTTTTGATCTCTTTGATCCCGATGGCGATCGAAAGGCTTTTCCGATGGATGCGGCCGTTGGAGGAGAAGATAGAGGAGAGTTCTTCGCAGGTCGAAAGCATTGCAGAGGAAGCAGCGGCTGCCCTGGAGAACGCGGAAGAAACGAAACCTGTCCGGGACGTGCTGCACCTGGAGATCGACTGGAGGCTGGTCTTTATCCTGGCCTTTATCGCGGCGGCGGTGCTCATCATCGTCCTGATCTTCCGTAAGAGACAGGAAGAGCAGACCGATACTGCTGATGGCATAACCGGAGGGAAATCCTTCCGCCGGGATAGAAGACGTCGCAAAACCGTCGCTCCAGGATCTCCCGCTGAACGGATCCGGAAGTGCTACCGTGCGTACTTAAGGTTACAGTATCAGCATGGACTGGAACGGGTCCCGGGCGACACATCGCTGGACATTCTTAAGTTTTCTGAAGAAACGCAGTCTATAGAAGCGGAAGAGCGGCTCCGCCAGTTGTATATCAAAGCGCGCTACAGAGGCAATGCGGAAAAAGAAGAGGCCCTGGAAGCGGAGCGGATCCTGGAGATGCTGTCCAAGCAGGGGAGGATCAGAAATCAGGATTCCGGATTGAATATCAGCATCGTCGATGATATAATCGATTCAAACGATGCAGTATGATCATAAAGGAGGTTGTATCATGGCAAATCCCAATGTTGACGAACGCGGCTATATTTATGGAAAATTCCAGACCGGCCCCAAGACCTGGACCATCATGTCCAGAAATGCCCCGCAGTTTGTGTACCTTCTGATCGGTGATGAAAAAGCAGCGCTGATCGATACGTTCTATGGCTTCGGCGACCTGAGGCAGTTGGTGGAGACGATCACAGACAAACCCGTCATGGTCATCAACACCCATGGCCATTTCGATCATACCGGCGGTAATTCTTTCTGGCCGGAAGCCTACATGTCCGAATACGCGACGACGGAGGCAAAGAAAGCCTTCGGTGCCGAGATGGAAGCTATGGTGCAATCCCATGCCTATCCGGATTACGAGTGCAAAGTCCTGAACGATGGTGACGTGATCGAGTTGGGCAATCATACCTTAGAGATCATCAAGATCGGCGCGCATAATAAGGGTTCCATCGCGATCCTGGATAAAACAGAGCGCATCCTCTATGGTGGAGATGAGATCGAGGCCGGCCAGGTGCTGATCGCTGCCGCGAACATTCCCACACATCTGGAGACCATGCTGAAGCTCAAGAGTTTCGAGGATCAGTTCGATTTCATCAACTCTGCCCACAATGGTACCCATCTGACTAAGGATTATATCGATGATTTCATCGAACTGGACAAGAGATTCATTGCCGGAACAGCGGAAAAACTGGATTCGACGGCCGGCTTTGGCTGGGCGGACGGCCCCGGCGGTTTCAACAACGCACCGCAGGAGCGCTACAATTACGGAAGAGCCCATTTCATCGTATTCAAGTCTTTTGGCTAATACAGCAATCAAAAACACCGGACTCAAGGTCCGGTGTTTTTATATTCGATTCGCAACGTCATAAGCATCCCAGATCGCCTTCATGATGGTGCCGGCGCCGGTCGCATCTCCGATCTCGTAGATCGGAACATCCAATGCTTTCAGTGCCTCTTTCAGGTTGGGAGCAGGGTGGAACCCTAGGGCAGTGATGACGGTATCCGCCGGGAGGAGTTTCTGGCGTCCATCAGCCATTTCGACAATAGCACCTTCAGCGGTAACTTCTGTAAGCCTGGTCGAAGTCAGCATGGTGACATTTTTTGCCGCAAACAGATCCCGTATCATCTGTTGGTTCGGGTACGGTGCTGCGGCACCGCCGGCTGCCATGATGTCTTCCAGTGCTTCTACGATCGTAACGTTCTTGCCCTGGTTTGCCTCGTCCAGTGCGATCTCACAGCCGACCAGACCACCGCCGATGACCACCACGGTCTGTCCGGTCTTTTCTGGATGGTGGATGGCCTCCAAAGCCGATAAGCCTTGATCCAGACCCGGGATCGCCGGTTTAGCTTCTATGGAACCGGTCGCGAGGATGACCGCGTCCGGCTTTTCGGCGGTAATGCTTTGGATAGATGCCTCCTGGCCCAAATGCACAAGGATCGGAAGATGGGCAAGTTCTTGCTGATACCATATATTCAACTGCGCGACTTCGGTTTTGAAACTATGTGCACCGGCTTCCACGAGATGACCGCCCAGGTGGTCAGACTTTTCGAACAAAGTAACATCATAACCGCGGAGAGCGGCCGTTCTGGCGGCTTCCATCCCGGCCACACCGCCGCCGATCACTGCGATTTTTTTCTTTCCTGTCCCAGGCTTGAGCCCGATGATCCCTTCTCGCGCAGCCTGTGGATTGACCGCGCAGGAAGCGGGCTCTCCGGTCTCCACCAAACGGCGGAGGCATCCCATGTTGCAGCCGATGCATGGCCGGATCCTTTCGACAGCACCTGAAATGACTTTGTTCGGATATTCCGGATCCGCGAGAGAAGCACGGCCAAGACCTATGGCATCGATCTCGCCCGCGGTAATGGCGGCCGCAGCCAGGTCATAATTCTGCATACGCCCGCCGGCAATGATGGGGATATCTACCACGGCCTTAGCTGCAGCAGCTAAAGGGATCATAAAACCCTGCGGATTATAGATCGGCGGGCAGGCGTAGTAGAAGGCGTCATAGTTCCCGGTATCGACGTTCAGGTAATCGTACCCATACTGTTCCAACAGTTTTGCGATCGCGATCCCTTCTTCCAGGGTGCGGCCGACTTCTTCTTCGCCGGTCAGGGAAGCGGTATCATAGTCTTTCATGAAACTCTTGAGCCCCAGACGCATGCCGACCGGGAAACTGCAGCCACATCTTTCACGGATCCCACCTAGGATCTCCTTTGCCGCGCGCAGCCGGTTCTCCAGACTGCCGCCATACGCATCGGTCCTGTGGTTATAGAAGGACATGGCCATCTCGTCGAGAAGATAACCCCAGTGGATGGCATGGACCTCCACCCCATCATAGCCGCAGGCCTGCGCAACAGCGGCTGCGTCGATCATGTCATCGATCTTCTGATGGATCTGGTCCAGGGTCATAGCAGGACTCTTCATGTCCGGATGCAGCCATACCGGGTTTTCAGACGGGCCGTACAAGTACGGATAGTTGCGTCCCATGCCCATGGTGATCTGACAGAAGATCTTCGCGCCTTTTGCATGGACCCGTTGGACCAGTTCCTTGGCTTTTTCCTGCCAGTGTAAGTTGGTGTTCACATTGGGTTTTGTGGCAGAAGAAGGATCCACATGATGGTCCGTGACAGATGCACCGGGGATGATCAGCCCGAAACCGCCTTCCGCACGCAGTTCCATGTATTTCATGAAGTTTTCAGAATACCCGCCTTCTGCGTCATAAGACAACGCACCCATCGTCAAAGGAAGAACGACGAAGCGGTTTTTGATCGTAACAGGACCGATCTGGAACGGGGTATTCAAAATATCATACTGCCCCATGTGGCACCTCCATTATGCTCAGTATATTTTGAGGCCATCATAGCAAAGAGAAAATACAATGTCAAATGATAGAAAAGCCAGGGATCCTGTGATATAATGCAGAACTAACCAAGCATTCGATCGGAGGGAAGAGGTATGGCAAACTTGATCGTGGTGTGCGGCCCGCAGGCGGTGGGCAAGATGACCGTTGCGGAAAGCCTGAGAGATAAACTAAAATATAACATGATGATGAATCATGACAGTATCGAAGTGTCGGACAGGATCTTTGGGTTCGCCACACCGGCGCAGCGCGAATTCAATGGAGTTTTCCGCGAGAAAGCATTCAATATCGCGGTGAAACATAACGTGGATATGATCTTTACCTATGTCGCGGCCTTCGACCACCCGGAAG
>JAFVHC010000154.1 GCA_017474705.1 Bacillota bacterium | reverse complement strand
GGCGCAAAGGACGTGTTCTCCCGAATGCTGCTGCATATTGCCCAAACGCGCTTCCCGATCCAGACAGCCTTCTACGATATGGCCGGGTTCCATCGCTGTCGGACTTACGTGATGGATGATCTCGTTCTCTTCAAATACCGTAAGAAGAAGTGTTCCATCCAAAGTACCGGTATCAGCGTCCTGACCGCCGCCGCCCGGGAAGAAGGCACTGCGGTCCAGGACGATGTCAAACGCGTCATCTTTAGGCGTACAGGAAAGGACGCGGGCGGAAAAGGTCATTACGTGACTATCATAGTCATAGATTCGTTCTGTCATTTGTGCTCCTGTTCCAGAATATTGGTGGTGATATAATCGACGCCTTGTGCGATCCAGAATTTAGCGGTCTTTACATCGTTGATCGTCCATACGTTGACTGCCTGTCCGATCTGGTGCACTTCTTCGATCCCCTGCGAGGACAAAGCACGCCCTGCAATGTCCAGATCCAGTTTGTTCTCCTTGAGGAACGCAAGGACCTCGGCGTTGTATTTTTCACAAAGGAACTGCAGCGGCTGTGAAGGCAGCATATGCCGCAGGTCGATCAGATTATCTCGGTCAAAAGAAATGAAAACAGTATGGTCCAATTGATGACAGCGGCGCATGACTGTGATGATCTTTTCGATATGGCCGGGTGCGATACGATTTTTCAGTTCCAAAAAAGATGCTTTTTCATATCGATAGCAGATCCGGGCATACTCTTCCAAAGAAGGAAGCCGAAGATCGGTCCGTCCGGTACTGCCGTCATGCTCATGCAGCAGGATCTGCCGCAGTTCTTGATAATCCGTGTTTTCTACCGTCAGATTGCGCGTTGCCACACGACCGGTAGTATCATCATGCGTGCAGATGTATTTCCCGTCGCGGGTCACATGGACGTCTGTTTCGATGGCATGATAGGAGCGGTTCGCTGCGGCAATAAAAGCTGCATGGGTGTTTTCCGGCTCGATACCGCTCAAGCCTCGGTGTGCCACCAGTCGGACACCTTGTGTGTCGATTTTGATCGTATTCATATAGTATCTCCCTCAAACTGTTATTATAGCATGGTTGGACATGGTATGTCCAGTTGCCGGGAAAACCGGACATCGCGTGTTCTGGAAGCCTCCGGCTGCCTTTGCTACAATAAATGGCAGATGAAAAGGCCATAAAGCAGGAGGGAGTGTATCATGAACAAACCGGTCTATCATATCGTAGTCCAGGGCATCCATAACGCGAATGCTTTTGCGGGCGATACCAATAAAGAAGCATACTGGGAACGGATCGTCCGCTATAAAACACAGTTGGGGATCCAGTTGTATGCTTTTGCGATCTTTGATAATCATGCACATTTTCTGATGCGAGGGACAGAGCAGGAAGTCTCAGGGCTGATGCGGCGGGTCGGTGTTTCCTATTCACATTGGTACCGCAGACAGTACAATCATGAAGGGAGCATCTTCCGCGGACGGCCCAGCATGGAACGGCTCGAAAGGGATGGAGAGATCTTGAAGGCGGCGCGTTACATACATCAAGAACCGGTGCGGAAGGGACTGGCCTCGTCGATGGAGCATATCCCTGGAGTTCTTATTGGATGTACCAAAGCGAGGACAGTGTCATCGATCGGGATGAGATCGCTGAGCGTCTTCGGTTCTGGGGCAGGTTCGAAGATTATATGACCATTCCGGAACCAGCCATATTCCTCGAAGAAAAGCAGGCTCATTTTGGTTTTACCGACAAAGAAGTGGAAGCGATCGTCGACAGGAGGCTGCACCAGCATCCGCGCGTGGAATTATTGGTCATGCCGCACCCCATCCGTAACTATATTCTTGCAGTGCTGCGTTTCATCGATCAGATCAGTATCCTGCAGTTGGCCCGCGTCAGCGGTGTCGGCCGTGGAATCGTGCAGAGGATCGATCAGGAAGACCTGCGGTTGACCTTGTTCCAAGGGCCTCGGATCTTGCATCTGAATGGTGAAGATATGCCGGCTGAAGTGTTAGATCACGTCCACGATTGGTTCGTGTTGGCAGCCAGGCAGCAATTGATCCGACCTTCCGATATCCAGGTGCCGATGGACCATCTGTGGAAGACTTGGTGCCGGCCGGCGGATCCGGTGCTGACCGATGAGCAGATCATTACGCTGCGTTTGTATCAGGAACAGTCGCTGCTGCGTTTCCATCCGCAGACTTTGATGTATGTAGAGCGCAGACTGGAAGACGGGTCCCTGCGCAAAGGGCTGGTCGGCTGCCTGGATCTGGAGCAGGTCTCATTGTCGCAGGATGTCCATGCTCCGGTCCGTTTCCTGAATGAACCGGACATGCTGCTGTCTGCCCATGCCATGACGATCCGGGAGAACCGCGCTCCGGAATCGACAAGCGTCGTGCTGGCGGTGGATGATCCTTTTCACGAATTGATCGAACCGCTGGAGAAAGAAAAAGAAGATATGCACCAGGTGTATGACATCTCCATCCCCGGACAGAAAGGCAGGATCACAGGGTACGTCCTCCCGGTCCGGCTGCAGGAAAGGGTGCTGGAAAGGCTGGACGTCATGGCAGACCCGGGTTATTTCACAAGCCGACTTAGGACCAATGCTGCTCCCTATGTGTTTTTCGTCCTGCAAGGCACAGAAGAATTGGCGGGTGCGGTCCTGGCTTATGAACATGCTAAGGCAAAAGAAGGAGTAGAGGCCGCAAGGCTCATGCCGATCAGGTACCATATGGTAGAGATCGTCAACCTTCATGAAGAGTCGGTGCATATATTGCCGTCATATCCCGTATGTGCAGTCGACAAGAAAGCTTTGTCGGTCATCCTCAATGAGATGTACCCGGGGACGCATCCTGGACGTCCCCGACAGCACGAGATCGAGGTCCGGTACAGCTCGGGCCATGAGACTGGATCATTCAGCATCCCCTATAAGCGAAGGCGCAGTTTATTGGCCCCGTATCCACTGACGATGCTTCTGCCCGCGCTCAATACCAGCGCTGCATTGTATGACAGTATGATCACGTATCATGCAGGAGCAGAAGAGGTCACATCAGCGGCACAGGAAGCGGGAAAGGTCGCCCTGTACTGGAATGCACCGACCAAAGAGGAGATCCTGAAAATGGTGATGGCCGAGATCCGTCTGCCGGCGGATGCACTGGTCCTGGGAGATCCTGTGGACCGCAGATGCAGGCTTGAGTGTCGGATGCTGCAATAGAAAAAAGCCTTTTGTCGATCGACAAAGGGCTTTTTTGATGCGGATGAAGGGACTCGAACCCCCACGCCGTAGGCGCCAGATCCTAAGTCTGGTGCGTCTGCCAATTCCGCCACATCCGCTCATGCAGTGCTCATGATAGCATTTTACTTGCGGGTTGTCAAGGAAACAGGATCAGAATTGCGTCAGACGATCACGGGCCGTAACGCTCCAGGAACCGATCAGATGGCCGTCATGGATGACAGGAACTCTTGGATACAGGATCGTAGTTGTGCAGATATGCGCAGGGATGATGTACAATACGGTACCGACTGCGGGACGAAGGCTTTCCAGGCCTTGCCGCATCCGGCAGACCATATGCTCCTCGTTCTGGAAGACAGGCTCCGCAGGAATGCCGACCAGGTGGCCCGGGACCGACTGGTCACAGGAGAGTGCTTTGGTCCCGCAATCCAGCGTGAACCGTCCTTCTCCCGGATGACTGATCACCCGGGTCAGTACTGCGGCCGCGGGAGGATACTTCATATCGGGGAAGGCAGTGCTGTAGCCGTAGTCACCCAGAAACAGGGTGCCGGGGGAGAGAAAGGCATCCTGATAATGAGAAAGGCAGGTTGCAAAACAAGGCATGGAAGGCGTACCGCCGAAGATGACGATCTGTGGTCCGAAGCGGGAGCGTATCAGATCATACACCGGAAAAAAAGCCTGTTCCAGCCGGGTCACGGCATCCATGCGGTCCTGCAGGAGGCTTTGATGATCCTCCCCATCATAAACGTGAAAACCATGCATGTGGATCCCGGGGAGTTTGGAAGCCTCTCTATAGAAGGACTCGAGAGAAGAGATCGGTACACCAGTGCGATGCAGGCCGGTATCGACGTCGAGGAGTACAGAGACCGGTTTGTCCGATAAGGAACCAAGATGGGCCAGTGTATCCAGATCATCTCCGATCGTATGGAAGCGGACGGCGGGATACAGCTTACATAAGCGCAGGTATGCTTCTTGATTCGGCCCGACCGGCATATAAGCGAGCAGGACTTCATCCGCACCGGCGGCAGCGGCCATTTGGGCTTCGCGCAATGTAGCACACTTGAATCTGCGGATACCATATTCGAGCTGCATGCGGATCATTGCCTGCATCTTGTGTGATTTTACATGGGGCCAAAGACGGCCGGCACCGCCCGCGGCACGGATCGCGGCCTCGGTATTGCGGCGTATACCATCTTCATAATAGATCAGCTGCGGTGAAGACAATTGGTTTTCTTCCGCAAAGTGGTAGGATTTATCATACATGCTGGAGATCACCTCTTGCTTATATGATAAAAGAATCACGTGCATTATGCAAGCCTTTAGGATATAATTAAGGCAGGAGCGTGTGCACATGACTACTCATATCTATAATGCAAGGATCTGTGATGGAACAGGAGCGCCGGTATGGAGAGGAGGCATCCTTTTCAACGAACTGGGGATCCTGGATGTTTATGAAGGTGAGAAGAATCTGATCGCCGATGAAACGATCGATGCCCGGGGACATTTGGTGACACCTGGATTCATCGATATCCATCGGCATTGTGATGTAATGCCTTTTCAAGGAACGGCGTATGGAGAAACGATGCTCAGGCAGGGCATCACAACGACAGTCGTCGGCAATTGTGGTATCTCACCTGCACCGGCACCGGATCAGCCGGAGGAGATGTACGCGTATTATGAGCCTGTACTCGGACCGCTGCACAAGGATCTGCCTAAAACCTACCCGGAATTACGGGCTGCTTTGCAGGACCTGAAACTGCCCGTTGATACGGCGGCCATGATCGGGACCGGTGCCGTGCGCATCGCGGTCAAAGGTTTCTCAGACGAGCCATGGACGGCAGAAGAACTGGAGCAGGGCAGGGCATTGATCGATGAGGCAATGAAAGCCGGAGCGCCTGGCGTATCTTTGGGGATCATGTACCTGCCGGAGTGTTATGGGACGGTGGAAGAATTCGCTGCTCTGCTGGAACCGGTGGGCCGGCATGGAGGTTTGATCACTGCACATATCAGAGGTGAAGGCGACAGCCTTGTCGCAAGTGTCGACGAAGTCATCGAGATCGCCAGACGTGCAGGCTGCGCGCTGGAGATCTCTCATTTCAAATCCTGCGGCATGAAGAACTGGGGGCATGCGATCCATGAAGCCATACGGAGGATTGAAGCTGCCCGCGCAACGGGACAGGATGTGTCCTGCGATTTCTACCCATATGATGGCGGCTCTACGGCACTGACCACCATGCTGCCGCCGGCGTTCGTCCGGGGAGATCTGCAAGCGGCGCTCGAAAGATTGGGGACAGAAGAAGGAGTCCGGGCTTTCCGAACGTCTGTGCAGCAGGAATGGCCGGATTGGGACAATTATGCGATCTCCCTGGGGTGGGACAGGATCCTGATCTCAGGGGTCATGCTGCCTGAGTTTGGGTCACTCCGCGGCCTGGATATGGTAACGGCAGCCCGATCGGCCGACTATGAGGATGCTGTCGCACTGGCGGCCGCTATGATGCACAAAGAACAGGGCAGGACCGCGATCATCAACCTCAGTATGTCACACCAGGATGTGGATGTCGTCGCGCAGCTGCCATATTCGATCCTGATCTCGGATTCGATCTACGCGGATACCAAAACACCGCATCCCCGTATGCATGGCACTTTCCCGAAATTCTTAAGAGAATATGTGCGAGAGAAGCGGCTCATGACATTGGAGGAAGCGGTGCACAAGATGACCCGGATGCCTGCAGAGCGCATGCGGCTGAAAGACAAAGGCGTGCTTGCACCGGGCTTTATCGCGGACATACTGTTGTTTGACGAAACGAAATTCATCGATCGAGCGACGTATGAAGATCCGGCGCGACTGGCGGAGGGCATGGATCAGGTCTGGATCGGCGGCAGAAGAGCTGTGGAAGACGGCCGTATCG
>JAFVHC010000153.1 GCA_017474705.1 Bacillota bacterium | reverse complement strand
GTTGTGCATATATGTTCAAGTGGCTGAACAAGCGGGATGAGATCATCCCTACAGATCAGTCGCTTGGGTATGACCTTTCGACATACGTTGGTGTTGATACAGATTTCGTTCTTTCGGCACTGGAGCGTGATGGTGTCACGTTTCTGGACGTCACGGAACCGGAACAGAAAGCCCAGGGGTATAAATACCTGGTCATGCGCGAAAGCATCGAAGGGCTCGATTTTGTGACTACGCTCATCTTCATGGATCCGATGGCTGTAGAGCCGGAGGAGACAGACGAAGATGAGGAAAATGGTGAAGAAGGAGAGGCCACAGAAACTGAAGCGGCAGAAGAGGAGACCGTGGAAGAGACGGTGGCGGATGAAGGCGGCGTCAGCGGCCTGATCAACCGCATCCCGCTGCCCGGCGCACGTTCCGACGTGGCGCGGTGCATCGGTTATGTCAAGCGATGGGACTCTGCTTCTACAGATTGGACGTCCATGCAGATGGCCGGTGCGAACCACATCTTCTCCAGTCTGGTCAAAAAATACGGTGCTTTGAACAAGGACAATCAATATACGAAGATCAAAGTGCAGAGCGGTGAAAAGTACACGCCGGAAAAAATGCCGGAAGAAGTGCTTGCCGAGTATGATAATGGGATCGTTGTCAGCGAAAATCTCGTCGCGTACCGCGGCGCCTGGATCAAGACGTTTCTGAACCATAGTTTCGGTGATAAATGCGTGCGTTTCCGCTACGGCAGGACCGGAGAGGACAAGCATGTTTTCGTCGAGATCCTGCATTACGCTCCAGCGTATTATCCGTACAAAGAGAGCAAGTAAAAGGGGAGAGTGCGTTCCATGGCAAATGCAAAAAGAGTCTTCCGCTGGATCAAGTGGATCAGCGTACTGGTGATCCTCCTATCCTCAGCCGCGCTGGCCGTTTACTTCCTTCCATTTCCCTGGTACGTCCACAGGACGATGCCGATGGTCTACTATAATGCTTCCGGATCTCCGCAGGAAGAAACAGGTGTTCTGGAAGTAGAAGGATTCATGCTGTGCTTCCTGTACAAGCCGGACCATTTCTATGGATCTATGGAGTCTTACATGTCAGACGCGACTTATAAAAAAGGCCCGTTCAAAGCCAAGATGCATATCAAGTTCGATGCGGATCCAAAGCCGGATGTGGACCTGGCTAAGGATTATCGAACGATACATTTTGAGAAGATCGACTGTTCCGGCGATACCGAGACGTTCATCGATTATTGGATGGGGCAGGACCGTTCGCCCATCGTGGTCGGCCGCTTCAAGCAGGTGATCCTACAGAAGACCATGCGTTCCGGCGGCAGGCCGGTGATCAAGGCTTTTTGTATCACGGATGCAAAGAACGTCGGTAAAGCACAGAACGTACTACTGGATTTCCAGCTCGACAATCCGGACTATCCGATGCTGCCTGCTCAATAAAAATAAGACCGAGAGCGCATGCTCTCGGTTTTTTGCGGCTAGGACATATTTGTGTGGATATCATTCCAGGATCCGGATCAATTCCGGCAGATCCCTGATGTCATGCAGAATATATTGCGGTACCTCGTCCGGTGTGAGCGGTGTCATGTCATACCTGGGAGAATAGTCCGCCAGGACCGAGATGATGCCAAAGCGGTTGGCGCCAGCGATGTCCTTACGAACGTTGTTGCCGACCATGAGGATGTGCGGTTTGTCCGCATCGGACAGCCCCATAACATCCATCGCGGTCTGGAACATCAAGGAAGACGGTTTCTCGGCACCTACGGCTTCTGAAGTGACCCATCCATCAAAACAGCCGGTCAGGCCATGCAGGATGACCTGGAAGGAAGCATCCAGACCATCGGCCACAAGACAGATAGGGATGCCGAGTGCGTGGATGCGTTCGATCGTTTCCGCGGCTCCGGGAAAAAGACTTGCCTTTTGTACCACACCGCCGGGCACAAGACGGACTTCTGTGGACTCATCACACAAAGTATCGCCGCAATCAATGAAAAGGATCATAAGAAACCTCGCTTTCAGTTGTCAAATCCATAAAAATGCAGTATAATACGATCAAACAGATCGTTGTGGAAGGAGCACTGTGGCCATGAATAAGCAGATCATCATCAGTATCGGACGTGAATTCGGAAGTGGCGGACATTATATCGCCGAGCAGCTGTCAGAGCGTCTGGGCATCCCTCTGCTGGACAAGAATCTGATCCAGCGGGTCGCAGACGAGAAGGGTTATTCTGAAGAAGCCATCCGTCAGTTTGACGAGAAGGGGACCAGCATCCTCTTTGCCCGCAGCATCAACGGGTATACCAGTTCAGCTTCCGAGAATATCGCGCAGGCTCAGTTCGAGGTGCTGCGCCGTGGTGCCAAAGAAGGCATGAGCTTTGTCGTGGTCGGCCGCTGTGCCGAGGATATACTGGCAGACCAGGAATCTTTGATCAGCATCTTCGTCCGTTCCACCACGGAAGCGAAGAAAGCCCGCATCATGGAAAAATATGAACTTTCTGAGGATAAGGCCCTTTCGCTCATGAAGAAGATGGACCGTGAACGTAAATTCTATCACAATTACTACTGCCACCATAAATGGGGCGATTCCCGCGGATATGATCTGACCATCAACAGCGCTCTGCTGGGCCTGGACGGCACGGTAGATCTGATCGAGCAGATCGTCAAAAACCGCCAGTGATCACCGGCTCATAACAGCCAATGAAGACCCACTCCTTGGAGTGGGTCTTATTTTGTTTGTCCGATCCTGTGCCGCAATGCCTTTTCTGAAAAATGGGTGTTGAAGAATTGGATGATGGGTCCAAGACCAAAGGCACAGACAAGGGTACCGACGCCCAGCAAGCCGCCGGTCAGGAACGTGACCAAAGCACAGAAACTGTCTGTGATGATGCGACACCAGAAATACGGGATCCCCCAATGGTCGTGCATCATCACGGAGATGCTGTCGAACGGCGCCAGACCGGTGTCTGAGGTCTGATACAGGGACAGTCCCAGGCAGATGATCAGGATGCCGATGGCCATGATCAGGATCTTTTGGGGCCAGGTTTCCGGTGTGCCAAGTTTTGACAGCAGGTCGAAGGTGCCTTGGATGGTGAACCCCAGGCAGAACCAGTTGATGATCGTACCGATGCCGATATATTTGCGTCCCCAGATGATCTGGAGAGTGAAAAACAGGACGTTGTACAGTACGTTGAAATAACCGTAGGGGATGTGGAGAAACGCCGCCAGGGCCATGGAACTGGCGGAGAAAGGATCATTGCCGACAGCCGCCCACTTAAAGGCACCGCAGCCGATACCGAGGATCAGGTTTCCGAGTACGAGGCCGATGAGCCGCCTCGTACCGACTCCGGCCAAATATCTTTTAAGCGCACCCATCGCTCAGACTCCTTGTTTTTGCGCCTTGGAAAGACGGCGCATGACGATATGATAGTATACACAAAGGAATAGCGAGGCTCCGACCCAGGCAGACATCTCCGCTATGGTGATACCAGGGAACCCCATACGCCCGGCCAGCAGCAGACAGAAGGAAACGCGGCAGACCAGCTCCAGGATGCCGGAAAGCATGGGCATGGTCGTGTAGCTCATGGCCAGACAGGCATATCGGTAGACGAACAGGAAGTTGAGCAGCCACAACAACATGCCGCCATAAGGCAGCAGCTGGCGGCAGAGACGGATCGTCGCCCGGTCAGACAGCATGAGTCCCGTCAGGGTGTCGGGGAAGAAGAATTCCAGCAAGCCCAGCGAAAGACCAATGATCAACGTCATGATGCAGGCAGAGACCACGCCGATGCGGATCCGTTTCAGATTTTTGGCGCCATAGTTCTGGCCGACATATGTGGAGATCGACAGACCGATGGCCACACCGGGCTGTTCGAAGAAGGCGAAGAAGCGCTGACAGACAGCATAGGCAGCCGTGTAGACCGACCCCATGCCGTTGACGAAATACTGCAGCAACATGCCGCCGCAGGCGGTGATGGAATTCATGAAACCGACGGGCAGACCCAGTCGGATCAGCCCGAACATCGCTTTGAAATCCGGCTTCAGGTCGCCGCGTCCGGGAATGACAGCAGTGGCTTTGCGAAGACGCAGCATGTAGAATACGACGGACAGGATCTGCGCCAGTACCGTGGCGATGGCGGCACCCGCCACGCCCCAATGCCAGACCACCACGAACAGGATGTCCAGAACGACGTTGGTCAGTGAGGAAATGACGATGGACCAGAGCGGCGTCCGGCTGTCGCCGATCGCACGCAGGACGCAGGATGCGTAATTGTACATCGTCGTGACGAAAAGGCCGGCGCAGAAGATCTGCATGTAGAGCCGGGCTTCCGGGAAAATGTCTTCAGGGGTCTTCAGCAGTTTCAGCAGGGGCACGGTCAGCAAGATGCTGAGCACGGAAAAGAGAAGACCGATACTGATGCAGGTGAGAGCACTTTGACCGACGACCTTCTTCAGCCGGGCGGGATCCTTGGCGCCATAGGCCTGTGCAATGGGGATCGAGGCGCCGTTTGTCAGGCCGATCACGAAACCGAAGATGAAAAAATGCAGGGATCCGGTGGACCCGACAGCCGCAAGAGCCCGGTCACCGATCCCCTTTCCGACGATGATGGTATCGACCAGATTGTAGACCTGCTGGAAGCAATTGCCCAAAAAAAGCGGGAAAAAGAAGCCCAGGATCAGTTTCCAGGGCGTTCCCTGCGTCATATCTTTTTCTGAAGCACGAAGCTTGGATAAAGGTGAAGCCATGATGTTGCGGATTCCTATGATAATAAATACTCCCGCACAGAAATAAGGTCCGGAAGGACTGCTGTGCATAATGTACGGATGGACGGGATCGGCGGTAACAGATCCGGTACCATCAAAGGTTTCATGCCGGCGGCATGCGCGGAACGGATCCCATTGTGGGAATCCTCGACCGCATAGGTTTCAGCAGGTACGGCACCGGCTTTTTCGCAGGCCATCAGATAGATGTCCGGCGCGGGTTTGGAGCGCGGGACCGTGTCACCGCCGATGATCACATCGAAATACGGCAGCAGTCCGGTCTGCTCCAGCTCTTTGCGCACGCTGTCGATGTAGGTGGAGGAGGCCAGGCCGACGGTCCAGCCGGCTTCCTTTAAAGCAGAAAGCAATTCTTTTGCACCGGGTTTGACCGGAACACCATACGTGCGCATATGTGCCCGAAGGTTAGCGATCGCTCGGGCCTGGAAAGCCTCAAAGGGGCATAATTCCGGATACTCCTGCTCGAACAGCTCCTTGCACAGGGCGTCGGTGATGCCGACACATCGCATATAGACCGGGGTGATATCTCCAAAACCGAGAGCGTCGGCCTCCTGCTGCCAGAAACCCTTCATCAGACGTTCGGTATCCAGCAGGACACCGTCCATATCGAAAATGATTGCAGGCATGGGTCTTCTCCGTTATTGGATATGTTCGTGATTGTACAGGTGATCCATGCAGTACTCATAGTTACCGCCGCATTGAGAACAGTACCGGAACTCCATGTTCGGATCGTCCAGTTCGGTCTTGCCGCAGATATGGCAGCGATGGAAAGCGACGCGGGTCACATTGCCGGTGCCTGGGCGACTCGGCTGCGGCCGCTGATACAAGCTGCTTTTTTTATAATAAGATTCACGGCGGATCCAACTGCGGATGATGCGGTACAGTTCCGGACCGAAGAACAGAAAATAGTTGAACAATGAAAACAGAATGTACACGCGGTACCGCCAGCCCGCTCCGGTGATGAACTGGATCAGGAGCATGACGGCGGACAGCCAGCCCAGCCACTTGACCTTCACCGGGATGATGAAGAAGATGAGCACCGTGATCTCCGGGAAGAGTGTGGCGAAAGCCAGGAACAGGGTCTCGTTCAGATAATCCGGCACACCGTAGATGCCCAGGAGGAAGGAAGCCAGGATCGCGCACAGGATGCCTGTGAAATAGAATACATTGAAACGGAAGGCGCCCCAGCGTTCTTCCAGCATCTTGCCGATGAAATAATAAAAATACAGCGAGATGAGCAGAAAAAACGGATTGCCGACATTGGTCGGGATGAAGATGAACGTGATCAAACGCCATACCTGTCCCTTCAGGACCAACTGTGGATCCAGATACAGGTAGCTGAGATATTGGGGATTGATCAGATACAGAACGTAAGCGACCGCCGTTCCGATGATGACGAAACGCATCAGACCGGGGATGGCATAACGCCCGAGTTTTCGTTCGGCTTTATCTAAAAATCGCATTGGATCAATCCTTTTTGAGGATATTTCGACTTGGTGTATTATACCATAACCGGGGCAGAATGACAACCGTAAGATGCTATGGATGAGCATGCGGCGGGATCACACATTTTTAGAAAAAAAGGCATAAAACTATGTGAAACAGGAGGATTTTGTGTCCTCCTGTTTTCTTTATGGTCATCGATCGAAGAATGCGGATCCGGAGGATCAGCAGTAAAGGGTGCGTGGATCATCCCAGACCCATGAACATTATGTAAAGGTCCTCCGGATCGCTGTACACAGGTGCAGGAAAAGCCTGTATGTACGTGTCAGCAAAATACAGGCATAAAGGAACAAAGGAGGTTCACGACATGAAATGGAAAAAGGTATTGGTTTGCGTAATGGGACTGTTCATATTCACGGCCGCGACAGGCAGTGCGGCGGCGGAAGTGTTCCGCTATGAGGCAGTCAGCGGACAAGTCATTTCGTTCGACAAATATCTGGTCATGGATGAGGCGGCCAACGTGCCGAACCAGACGTTTCAGTTTACCATCAAACCCGGAGAAGGAACGGAGGCGGAAGACAGTCGGCTGAGCGTACAGGCCGGAGACGCGGACAGCGTGTCCGGCGAACCGACGATCGCAAGGGATCAGGCGGTCTTCCATGCGGGTGATACCACGTATACCGCTCCGCAGGATCTGGACGCGAATGGGATGCAGGCCGCTACCCAGCCGAAGGATCCGGTACGGCTGGAAGAAGGGCAGAAGTATGCAAAAAAAGCGGTCGAGGTAGATTTCTCCGGTGTCACCTTCTCGGAACCAGGCGTTTACCGCTGGGTGATCACTGAAGAAGCTGTGACAGCCCTGGGCATCTCCAACGATGCAGAGACCCAGCGCTATCTGGACGTATATGTGATCGACCAGGAAGGAAGTCTCACTGTGCAGGGCTATGTACTGTACAAGGACGACAGTTTTACACCGATCACCGAGGGCTCCGCGGAAGAACCGGCACAGGGCAAGAACTTCGGCTTCATCAATGAGTATACGACGCATGATCTGACCATCTCCAAGACGGTCACCGGGAATCAGGGTTCCCGTGATCAATATTTCCGCTTTACCGTAAAGATCGAAAGCGGCACACCGGGAACGGTCTTCGACGTAGATCTGTCCCAGGCGGACGCGGTAACAGGGGTCAATCCGTATTCGCCTGAAGCCCATGAAAACCCTGCAAGCCTGACGGCCGGAGAAGACGGAAGCGTGGAAGCTGTTTTCTGGATGCAGCATGGGCAGAGCATCACCATCCTCGGACTTCCGGAAGGTGCTTCTTATACTATCAACGAAGAGGCGGAAGACTACCGGACAGACATTGTCCTTACGGAAGGACAAGAGGAAACTGCATCGGAAGATACCACCTGTCAGGATGATGCGATCGAAGCGGATACGACGGCTGCGTTTACCAATGACAGAACGGGCATCATCCCAACGGGGCTGACGACGCATCTGCTGCCGTATCTGGTGGTCATGGGGGCCGGCCTCATGGGACTGCTGCTGATATGCAGACGAAAGGGACATGTGGATCGGTAAGCTGCTTAGAGGACTGGACCGGTGTCTGGAAGGCCTGGTCACCGTAAGCCTTGTGCTGGTGTTTCTCATCGGCATCTATCTCGTTTATGATACGCTTTGGCTGATGCGGCATGCTAAGGACCCAACGCTGAAAGAATACCGGCCTGAAGCAAGCGCGGTGCTGGAAGAGGAACGGCAGATCGGACCGGAACAGGTGGCATGGGTCACCATCGATGGGACAGGCGTCGACTTTCCTGTGATGCAGAGCACAGACAACATCAAATATCTGCAAACGGATCCGTACGGTGCGTTCTCCATGAGCGGTTCGATCTTCCTGGACTGCCGTAATGCCGCGGATCTTTCAGATCCCTATTCTATCCTGTACGGGCATCACATGGAGAACGGACTGATGTTCGGAGCGTTGGATGCCTTTCACGATGCCGGGTTCCTCCAGGAACATAGGGAGGGGCGGATCACGACCCGACAGGCTTGCTATAGGTTTCGCATCTTCTGTACGGTGGAAGCGGACGCAGCCTCGTCGGGTCTCTTCCGGCCTCTTGCGCGGTCAGAGGCTTTAGATATGCTGCGGGGGTCCGGGTCGTGGCTCGAAGAGCCGGGCGAGGGACGGATTGTGGCTTTATCTACCTGTATGGGAGCGGAGGATACCGCACGGTTTCTGGTCGTAGGAACGATCGAGGAAATACAATGAAAATCATAAAAATCTTACTATGGACTTTGATCAGTCTTGCTGTGCTCAGCGGTTCGGTACATGGCGAAGAAACGGGCATCGATCTGCCTGTGCGCGTAGACGGTGCCGCCGGGACGGTACTCATCGAAGATGCGGAGGGACATGAGGTGGACCATGCTTTGATCGGCGGTGGCATGGAGCATGTGTTCCGGCTGCAACCGGTCCCCTTGTCAGAGTGCAGATACCGGGTCCGTCAGATCCGGGGGAAACAGAAAGCACGGTATGATACACGGGTCTATGACGTGACCATCTTTTCCTATCTGGATGTGGATGGAGAAGAGGTCTATGTGCATGTGATCAGCAGTAACGGCACCAAAACGGATGCCGTCGTTTTCCGCAATGGATCGGAAAGTGGGACGGTCCCGAGGACCGGAGATGAAAGTAAAACATGGATCTATGCGGCTCTGCTCCTTCTGTCCGCCGGTGGATCTTTGCTCGCATTGGCAGGGAGGCGGAGGATAAAATGAAGAAATGTTTCCAAAGACTGACGGCACTTCTGACGGCGGCTGTTCTCATGCTGAGTTTCACGGACACGGGAGAAGTACTGGCTGCAAATCCTCAGAAAACGAATAAAAACGCGAATATCGGTACGGTCTATTGGTGGTCTTACGGTAGCAAAGTGGACTGGCTGGCGGACGGTTACAGTTCCCGGGCATCGATCTTCTATGATAAAAAGGATGGGAACCTGACGTACTGCGCCAACCAGGAAAAATCCTTTTCTACGGATCGGGATACGAATATGACAAAAACTACCGCAGCCAGCGCTTCCGCCATCGCCGGACTGGAATGGCTGGGTGATCTGGATCTGAAATATCGTGCGGCATTCATCCTGGATTATGGGTACGGCAATACAGCAGCAGCGGCAGAGCGGGATCTGGAAAGCAGTGATACTCCCATGTGGAAATATGGTGTCACGCAGCTGCTGATTTGGGCAAATGCTAAAGGATATTGGGATAACGCATCACAAATGGCCAAAATTCGCAAGAATGCAACGACAAAAATGGGAGTAGATGCATCTGCCGCCACGATCGGGAATTACTGGGACAGCATCGTTTCTTCCGTGGATACCGCTATGGCCAAAGCGTTGAAGGATCCGACGAACCGGCATGCCGGTCTGATCATTTATACCGGCGTGTCCAATCAGCAGGAACAGATCGCTTTATCTGTGGATTTCACGATCAGTACGGGCGAAGCATACGTGGCAAAATCTTCCGCCAATACAGGGCTTACATCAGGCAACAGCCGATACGTATTGAAAGGAACTCAGTACGGGATATATCTGTCACAGGCTGACGCGGCAGCACACACCAATGAAGTCGCTAAACTGACGGCCGCTGCGGATGGAACGACCGGGACCGTAACTCTGGAGGCGGGGCGGACCTATTGGTATTCAGAGATCAAAGCTGGCACCGGCTATCTGAAAGATGCTTCAGCAGCAGCACCGGTCTCGTTTACAGTGGGAAAAGGTAAGACCAAGAAGATCTCTGCCAAGGATGAGCCGATCGCCTCCAGTGGCAATGTACAGATCAGGAAAACCAGTGCCGGTGCTCTGATCAAAAAGGACCAGGCTGTGTTTCGGGTAGATTTTTTCGCTGCGGCAGCAGAAACGGTCATGGGTCAGTCGAACCCTAAACCAGTGCGCACCTGGTTCTTTGCGACCGATCGAGGCGTGCTGAAGCTCCGGGACCCTGATCGGCTCCTGACATCCTTTGATGGCTCAAAAAGCGGGGCTTTGTTTACGGATGCGTCCGGGACCGTCGTCCTGCCGTTAGGTACGATTCGGGTACGGGAGGTCCAGGCGCCGGAAGGATATACAGCGACAGAGCAGGAGTTCTTCGGCTCCATTACGGTCAACAGCAAGAAGACGGGAGCCACCTTTGCATGGGTGAGTGCTTCGGAAGGTGCGCTGACGATCAATAAACTGATTGCTTCAGTGGATAATGAGGAAGACCGTACCCCGCAGATCGGTACAAGTGCAGTCAGCGATGACACAGGCAGACAGATCGGTGCGGCAGGCACCGAAGTCAGGATCAAAGATACGGTCCGGTATGAAAATCTGACGCCGGGGCGGACGTATGAGGTCCGCGGGCAGCTGGTCATCAGCGGAAGCGGAACGCCATATCTGGACGCGGGTGGGCATGAAGTCACAGCGGTCTCGGCACCGTTTACGATACAGGAAGGAGAAGAATCAGGCATGGTAGAAATGTGGTTTCTGTTCGATGGCAGCAACCTGGATGGAATGAAGGTCACAGCCTGTGAAGATCTGCTCTGCAATGGTGAAGTGATCGCATCGCACAATGACCCGGAAGATGAAGAGCAGACGGTACAGTTCCCATCGATCCGAACTTCAGCGCATCTAGAGGACAGCGAGGAAAGAACGATCTTTGCAGAAGAAGAGGCTACGATCATCGATACGGTCACCTATCGCAACCTGTTGCCCGGAGAGACCTACACGCTGCAGGCGATGCTGATCCGGAAAGATGCAGAAGAAATGGTTGCGGAACATGGACAGACTTTGATGCGGTCTGTCGAATTCACACCTGACGCACCTGACGGTACACAGGACGTGGTCATCACCTTTGATGCATCCGAACTTGGCGGAAGTGATCTTGTCGTATACGAACTGCTGATGATGGGAAGCGTAGGTCTGGCGTTCCATACGGATCTTGAAGATGCGGATCAGACGATCCACGTTGAGGAGCGTACGACAGATCTGACATTGACGAAAACGGTGCAGGGCAGCGGAGGAGATAAAACAAAAGCCTTTGGTTTTACTTTACATGTGACATATAAGGATGAGCCGCTGGAAGGCAGCTTCACTGCATATGATGAAGATGGAGCAGAACTGGGGCCGGTGATCTTTGAAAATGGCACTGCCACGTTTCGGCTGAGACATGGACAGTCGATCACGATCATGGATCTGCCTGTGCATACCACCTACGAGATCATGGAAGAAAGCGGCCCCTATGTGGCAGAGTACGATCATCCGGAAGGTATATTGACGAAGGAGGGGGTTCAGATCCATTGTGTCAATACGTTGGAGGAGATCGTCCCGACCGGTTTGAAGCCATTCGTATGGAAGATCCCGGCGGGGGTCGGATTGTCGGCTTTGGCATTGCTCTTGGGGATCGAAAGATGGAAAAAGCTAAGATCGAAAGCTGCTTGCGTGAAAAAGTGCTAAAAAAATAGTTCAAAACCATCTTCCTTTTTTACAAATTGTATGATATCCTGTGAAAAGCAGTGGTGGATAGAGCCGACATTGCTTAGATCGTGAACGATCTGGAAGGGAGATAATACATGAGTAAGATCCTTAGCAAACCGGAGTATGAGCGTTGGACAGCGGAGACACGCGATCAGCGTATGGATTGGTGGCGCAAAGCCCGTTTCGGTATGTTTGTACATTATGGTCTGTTCTCTGCCCTTGGACGGCACGAATGGGCTATGGTGCAGGAGAACTTCCCGGTCGAGGAGTACGAGAAGATCGCCGATCAGTTCAATCCGAAGCCCGGTGCACCGCGCGAATGGGCGAAACTGGCGAAAGCTGCCGGTATGAAGTACATGGTCATGATCACCAGACATCATGAAGGTTTTTCGTTGTGGGATTCCAAAGCGAACCCCTATAACTCTGTAAATTATGGCCCGCATCGTGACATCGTCCGTGAATTCGTCGATGCCTGCCGTGAGTTCGATCTGAAGATCGGCTTCTATTCCACCTGCATGGAATGGCATCATCCGGATTCCGGCATCGCAGCGTGGGACAATGAAGCCAGAAAACGTTATTGCAAGTTCCTTCTGGATATCAATACCGAGCTGCTGACGCAGTATGGTAAGATCGACATCCTGTGGTATGACGTGCCGGCACCGATGGAGAGCTGGGAAGGCTGGGATTCTCTGGTCCGCAACCAGAAACTGCGTGAGATCCAGCCCGACATCATCATCAATGACCGCAGCCGTCTGCCAGAGGACTTTGGTACGCCGGAAGAACACGTCACGCCGGGCGACCGTGACTGGGAAGCCTGCATGACCTTCAATGGCCTGTCCTGGGGCTATGTAGATTCTGAGCAGGTCAGACCCTACAGCTACAGCGCACAGCAGATCATCAAGATGCTCAACACCTGCGCGGCCAACGGCGGCAATCTGCTGCTGAACATCGGCCC
>JAFVHC010000152.1 GCA_017474705.1 Bacillota bacterium | reverse complement strand
TTCACCTGATAGTCACTGCCAGCCCATGCCGGATGGCGCAGGGCAATAGTGTAAGTGCCAGCCTTCTCTATGGTGAGCTCTGTCTTTGCCTCGTAAGGGACGTTGGTGGTGGAGCCGGTGGGAACCGGTACGCGCTGAGCGGAGCCGATGAGCTTGCCGTTCAGTTCCGGAATGACCAGGCCGATCGCTTTGGCAGCGCCGGTGGAGTTCGGAACGATGTTGGCAGCGCCGGCACGGGCACGACGCAGGTCGCCCTTGCGATGCGGGCCGTCCAGGATCATTTGGTCGCCAGTGTAAGCGTGAATGGTGCTCATGATACCAGCCTGGATCGGAGCATAGTCATTCAGAGCCTTCGCCATAGGAGCCAGGCAGTTGGTGGTGCAGGAAGCTGCGGAGATGATGGTATCTTCCGGAGTCAGGATGCCTTCGTTTACGCCGTAAACGATAGTGGGCAGATCATTGCCAGCCGGAGCGGAAATAACGACCTTCTTGGCGCCGGCATCGATATGAGCCTGAGCCTTGGCCTTGCTGGTGTAGAAACCAGTGCATTCCAGAACAACATCAACACCCAGTTCGCCCCAAGGCAGGTTAGCAGCATTGGGCTCTTTGTAAATGGTGATGGTCTCGCCGTCGACGATGATGCTGTCTTCGCCGGCTTCAACGGTATGCAGGTTCTCGCCGATGGTGCCGCAGTAGCCCTTCTGAGCGGTGTCATACTTGAGCAGGTTGGCAAGCATCTTCGGGTCAGTCAGATCGTTGATGGCAACGACTTCATAACCTTCAGCTTTGAACATCTGACGGAACGCAAGACGACCGATACGGCCAAAACCATTGATAGCAACTTTTACAGACATGGGTCTATACCTCCTAGGAAAGATATTATGACATCATTTTACCGCAAAGCGGGACGATTATCAAGGGGTTGCTGAAAAAATGTGTTGAAAGAGACTTGACAGAAGCACCGGGAAGCGTCATCATATTTCTGCATGAAAATGAAAGGCAGTTTCAACTGTCAGGAGGAGAAGACTATGGCATTATATACATCTTTGGAGGCACTGATCGGACGTACCCCGCTTCTGGAGGCAAAGAATATCGAACGTGCGCTGGACCTGAAAGCGCGTCTGCTGGTCAAGCTGGAGCTTTTCAATCCAGGCGGCAGTGTAAAGGATCGAGTCGCGCTGTCCATGCTTGATCAGGCGGAAGCGGAGGGGAAGCTCGTACCTGAAAGTGTGATCATCGAGCCGACCAGCGGCAACACGGGCATCGGCCTGGCGGCCATTGCTGCCGCTCGTGGTTACAGAGCCATCATCGTCATGCCGGAGACCATGAGCATCGAGCGGCGTAAGCTGATGCAGGCCTACGGTGCGGAACTGGTGCTCACCGAGGGGTCCAAGGGAATGGCCGGCGCCATCCAAAAAGCAGAAGAACTGGCGGAGACCCTGCCGCATGCTTTTATCCCCGGTCAGTTCGAGAACCCGGCAAATCCCAAGGCACATTATGAGACCACCGGACCGGAGATCTGGCAGGACACCGAAGGCCGGGTCGACATGTTCGTAGCCGGCATCGGGACCGGCGGTACGATCAGCGGCACCGGAAAGTATCTGAAAGAACAGGACCCGCAGATCCGCGTCATCGGGGTCGAGCCGAAATCGTCTCCGGTCCTGACAGAAGGACATGGCGGCGCGCATAAGATCCAGGGCATCGGTGCCGGATTCGTTCCGAAAGCGCTGGACACTTCCATCTATGACAAGGTCGTGGCAGTGACCAATGAAGCTGCGTTGGAGACGGCTCGGTATTTCGCCAAGACCGAGGGCATCCTGGTGGGCATCTCCTCCGGAGCCGCTCTGTCTGCCGCGATCGAAGAGGCGAAGAAGCAGGAGAACGAGGGCAAGACCATCGTCGCACTGGCGCCGGATACCGGGGAACGCTACCTGTCTACCGAACTTTTCAGCGAATAAACGGGATGATAATCGCACAATAATGGACTAAACCGAACAACCCTTGCAAAAGGGTTGTTTTTTTCATGAAAACTGGTAAAATGCTTCAGGTTTTGAATTCCGAACCAAAGGAGGAACACTATGCATGAAGCGAAATGGATCTTCTCTTTTTTGGGAAGGTCCAAGTATAAACTGTATTCTGCCTATGTGATGTCGTTGTTGTTCAACGCATTGCTGGCAGCCAACACGGTGATCATCAGCCGGATCGCGGATGACGTCCTGACGCCGATGTTCGAGAACCATCAGATCCCCACGTCGGAGGTCATGCGTCAGATGCTGCCGCTTCTGATCCTTGCATTGATCATCGGTATCACGGCGGCGCTGTTCCGCTTTCTTTCCAACATTTTCCGCGAGCAGGCATCCCAGAAAGTCACCTTTGATCTGCGCAACGCCCTGTATCAAAAGTTGGGCCTGCAGACGAGAGACTTTTTCCTGAGCAACCGTTCCGGTGATCTGATCAACAAATGCTCCGGTGATGTGGACGTCTGCAATCATTTCCTTTGCTGGGTCTCGTTCGCCATGGTCGATGCCATCGTCATGCTGGCGATCGTGCTGATCGTTTTCTTCTCGGTCAGCTGGAAGTTCACTTTGTGTGAAATGGCCCTGGCTCCGCTCGCCTGCATCGTTGCGCTGCGCATGGGCAAGGTCGTTCGGCCGATCTTCGGTGACGCGAGACAGCAGCTGTCCCGTCTCAACACCGTGGTCCAGGAGAATATCGCCGGCAACCGCGTGGTCCGCGCCTTCGCCCGCGAACCTTTCGAGATCGAAAAATTCCATAAAGAGAACGATGAGTATTTCGAACTGCAGCTGAAGGCCAATAAGACGTGGGTCACATATTCGCCGCTTCTTGAGACCATCGCCAACACCATCAACGCGACCGCGGTCATCGTGGGTTCGCTGTTGGCGATCGCAGGGCAGATCACCGTGGGCCAGCTGGTCATTTTTACCGGTATGAGCTGGATGCTCAACGCACCTATGGCGCAGCTGGGCTTCCTGATCAACGATCTGCAGCGGTTCCGCGTCTCCTGCGAACGTGTCCGTGAATTGTATGATTCTTCTGTAGAGATCAAGAGTCCGGAAAAGCCGGTCATAATGGAAGAGATCAAGGGTGAGGTGGATTTCGACCACGCGACCCTGACCTTCGACGGCAACCAGATCCTGACGGATATCAACATGCACATCCCGGCGGGTTCCACCATCGGTATCATGGGTCCGACCGGTTCCGGCAAGAGCACGCTCTTCAACCTGCTGACCCGTTTCGTCGACGTACGTGCCGGTTCCGTCAAGGTGGACGGGATCGACGTGCGGCTGTATGACCTGAACCAGCTGCGCCGCAACATCGGCATCGCGCTGCAGGACGTGTTCCTGTTTTCCGATACGGTGGAGAGCAACATCGCCTACGGCTGCCCGGATACGCCGGTGGAGAACGTCTATGCTTCCGCAGAAGATGCGGATGCGGATGATTTCGTGCGTAAACTGCCCGATGGATACGATACCATCGTCGGCGAGCGCGGCATGGGCCTGTCCGGCGGGCAGAAGCAGCGTCTGGCGCTGGCCCGCGCGCTGGCCATGAATGCTCCGATCCTGATCCTGGACGACACGACGTCTGCCGTCGACCTGGAGACGGAGCAGTACATCCAGGGCCGCCTGCGCGCCAGGCAGAAGAAGGCCACGACCCTCATCGTGGCACAGCGCATCTCTTCCGTGAAGAACGCCGACTGCATCTACATCCTGGAGAACGGTCGAATCACGGAATCCGGTACACATAAAGAGCTGCTGGAGAAAAAAGGCTATTACTATCATATCTATCAGATCCAGCAGGGCAACGTCTCTGCGGCGGAAAGTGAGGTGACGAAGTAATGGCGCGTAATAAATTCAACGTCGATGAAACGCTGGAGACCGAGTTCAATGCGAAACATCTGGTCCGCAGCCTGCATTACATCAAAAAGTATAAAAAGCTTCTGATCGGCGCGTTCTGCTTCTCCCTGACGTCTTCCGTCTGCAGTCTTCTGCTGCCGCTGTTCACACGCAACGCGATCGACGTCTACATCCCGAACAAAGCGGTGAAGAGCCTGCTGATCGCCGGTGCCTTGATCGTCATGACGGTCATCATCCAGGCGGTCTGCAACCGCATGCGCAGCCGCTGCTCGGCGATCGCCGGCCAGTCCATCGTGCGGGACATTCGTACGGATCTGTTCGTGCATCTGCAGGAGCTGCCTTTCGATTATTTCGACAGCCGGCCCCATGGCAAGATCCTGGTCCGTGTCATCAACTACGTCAACTCCGTGTCTGATTTCCTGACCAACGGCATGATCAATGTGCTGCTGGAGATCGTCAACATGGGCCTGATCATCGTTTTCATGCTGAGCATGCATGTGAAGCTGACGCTGGTGGTCTTTGCCGGCCTTCCGGTCTTCGCCATCTACATCTTTTCCATCAAGAGGATGCAGCGCCGTGCCTGGCAGCAGCAGGCCAACAAACAGTCGAACTTTACTGCGTATCTGGCGGAGAGCATCAACGGTGAGCGCGTGACGCAGAGTTTTGCCCGGGAAGCCTACAACGCGGAGATCAACCGTCAGCTGGCTGCGGAGTCCCGTAAAGCCTACCTGCACGCGGTGACCATCAACCACAGCATTTGGCCCATCACCTTCGTGCTGCAGCGTCTGGTACAGTTCGCCATCTACTTCGTCGGCGTTTACTATCTGCGTGACACGCTGGCGCTGGGTGTGCTGATCGCCATGACCAGCTATGCCAACCGCTTTTGGACCCCGATCCAGAACCTGTCTAATTATTACAATCAGATGATCAACACGGTCTCCTATCTGGAACGTATCTTCCAGCTGATGGACGAGCCGGTCTCCGTCACGGATCCGGAAGGGGCCGAGACGCTGCCCGACATCGAGGGAGAAGTCTCCTTCCAGGATGTGGTCTTCGAGTATGAGAAAGATCGCCCGATCCTGAAGGACGTGTCCTTTACAGCCCACGCGGGGGAGAGCATCGCACTGGTCGGCCCGACAGGTGCCGGCAAGTCCACGATCATCAACCTGATCTCCCGGTTCTACAATCTGAAGAGCGGCGTCGTGGCCATCGACGGGCACGATATCGCCAACGCTACGTTGAAATCCATCCGTTCGCAGATGGGCATCATGCTGCAGGATACGTTCATTTTCTCCGGCACCATCATCGAGAATATCCGCTATGGCCGCCTGGATGCCACGGATGCGGAATGTATCGCGGCGGCAAAACGTGTACACGCGGACGAGTTCATCTCCAAGATGCCGCAGGGCTACTATACACAGGTAGATGAACGGGGCGACGTATTGTCCGCC
>JAFVHC010000151.1 GCA_017474705.1 Bacillota bacterium | reverse complement strand
GGTCTGTGGCATTCCTTTGGCTGCCCGCTGACAGCCGGCGGCGCGTATCGTTGGTATCGGGATGAACTGTGCCAGCATAATACGGCGGAAGCGAAGCTGACCGGCGTCAACGTGTATGATATCATGGGCCGTGAGGCGGAACAGTCCGTTCCCGGTGCACACGGTGTCATCTTTACACCGTACCTGACCGGTGAGCGCTGCCCGTATCCGGATCCCAACGCGAGAGCTTCCTTCTACGGCCTGTCCCTGGGCACCACCCGTGCGGACATCACCCGTTCCGTCATGGAAGGCGTGACCTATTCCCTGAAACAGATCATCGATATCCTGAATTCCTTCACCCCGTGCGAGAAGGTCTATACGTCCGGCGGCGGCAGCGTTTCTCCGCTGTGGCGGCAGATGCAGGCCGATATCTTCGATATGCCGGTCTATACCATGTCCGCAGCCAGTGAAGGCGGCGCGTATGGTGCCATCATGGTAGCCGGTGTCGGAGCGGGTGTATGGAAGAACCTTGAGGAAGCCTGCAATATCGTCAAGGTGGAGACAGAGACCTTGCCGATCAAGGCCAACCAGGCGGCCTACATGGATTCGTTCGAGATCTATTCCAAGATCTATCCGGCGCTGAAACAGGTGTATGATCTGAGCGCCTCCAAGGGATTCTAAAATCAAAAACGATCAAGCTCCGGTGTCTTCGCGGCCCGGAGCTTAAAAAAGAGGGAACCAAATGAAATTTGCAGGAATGTCTTTACAGGAACTGATCAGGCCGGAAGGCTATGAATGCATCTGTGGGCGTAAGCACGTATGCGCGCTGAAATATCTGAACATCGGCAAGGGCATCGTTACGGAAGTGCCGAAGATGCTGGAAGCGGTCGGTGCGAAAAAACCCTTCGTGGTCAGCGATCACAATACGTGGGAAGCTGCGGGCGAAAGGGTCGATGAGATCCTGACGGAAGCCGGGATCGACCACGTCAATTATATCGTGCCCATGGACCGGCCGAAGCCGGGCGAGTGGGAAGTGGGCAGTGTGGTCATGCATTTCGAACCGTCCTGTGACCTGCTGCTGGCCATCGGCAGCGGCGTCCTGAACGATATTTGCAAGGTCGTTTCACTGGCCACCGGCGTACCGAACGCGGTCGTGGGCACCGCCCCGTCCATGGATGGATATGCTTCCAACTCTTCTTCCATGGAAGTCAACAAGGTGAAAACGACCTTGTACAACCATGCACCGTGCGGTATCCTGCTGGATACCGAGATCCTGGCGCAGGCACCGATGCGCATGCTGCAGGCCGGTTTCGGCGACATGATCGCCAAGTACATCGCGACCTGCGAGTGGCGGATCGCCCACATCGTCACAGGGGAATACTATTGTGAAGAAGTGGCCGCGCTGATGCGCCATGCACTGTCCCGCATGGTCAGTGTGGTAGACAAGATCCCGGTCAGGGATCCGGAAGCTATCGGTACGATCGCCGAAGGTCTGGTACTGGCCGGCATCGCCATGGCCTATGCCAATATCTCCCGCCCGGCATCGGGCCTCGAGCATTATTTCTCGCACATGTGGGAGATGATGGCACTGGAGCGGGAAGAACCCTATGATCTGCATGGCATCCAGGTGGGCGTCGGCACTGTGCTGACCATGAAACTGTACAAACACATCCGTGCACTGGTGCCTTCACGTGAAAAGGCGGAAGCCCACATGGCGGCTTTCGATCCCGAAGCCTGGACGGCGGAGATGCATCGGATCTTCGGCAAGACGACGGATGAAGTGCTGGCCATCGAGGAAAAAGCGCACAAGAACGACCCGGCCAAACACGCCGTGCGGCTTACGCGCATCCTGGACAACTGGGACGAGATCTGCCGCATCATGGACGAGGAACTGCCGGATCTGGCTGTGCTGCGCGCTCAGATGGATCTGATCGGCGAGCCGACCCGCCCGTCTGATCTGGGCATCAACATGAAAGATACGATCGATGCCTTCATTGGCTCCCGTGATATCCGTGATAAATACATGACCAGCACCATCCTGTGGGATCTGGGCGAGACCGATGATTTCGTGAAGATCCTGGAGCAGGAAGCTGAGGATTGATCCTATGAAAAAAGTATTAGCCGGTGCCGCGTGTCTGGTCTTGCTCCTGACCGCGTGCACCGCTTTTCCTAATCCGTTCAAACCACAAAACAAACCTTCCTTTTGGGAGCATCGGGCGGTCATGACCAAGACTGAGGTCCCGGTCGAAGCCAGAGGCAGTGAAGACACAGCGCTCTTTGGACTGACCACGCAGGGCAGCTTTTTCATGCAAAACGAAGAGGGCGGAAACCCTTATATCTGGAATGAATCAGAAACCCGCAGAATCGAGCTGACACCGGCGAACATCGAAGCGGAAGAACTGATGCGGCAGTTTGCAGAATACAGTTACGCTCAGTCCGGGATCGAAATGCCCGCGGACATGGATCTGTTCGATGTATACATGAGGCTGGATGGCGGTAATCGATTGATCCCTCGTCCGATCAGCATGACCTTCGGCGGGGATTACATTGTAACGCAGGACAGGACAGGCATGACCTGGATGATCGATGGGGAGACCGGCAAGATGTACGGTGGAAAGGAACATATGTACACCTCTGCGTATGGAGATACATTGATTGCGCCGGGGCAGGTTCCATCGGGTCAGGTCTTTCTGCTCGACAAAAAGACCGACAAGCTTACGATCAAGGATTATTCCCGGACCCAAGGGTTTGATTCGGACAGCTGTGTGCTTACAGCGACGTCCTTTCTGTCCGATGGCAGTATTGCTGTCGTTTTACGCGACATGAAAATGGATCTTGATACGGGAGAGATCTGCAAACTTCTGATCGAACGTCCGGATGGCACGCAGGAAACGTATGACCTGGGAAGGATCCGGTTTGCCCATGAGCCGGAGATGATCTACAGCGTAGATGCACAGCACATCCTGCTGACAAATTACACCACCGTGCGAAAGGGATGGGTCTATTACATCGACTGCACGACAGGAGCCGTCTCCTTCCTGCAGTATGAAGAAGGGAAAACGGCGCTGGAACCGTATACTAGTTTTCTGAATGAGGCTGGGATGGTCGACTTTGAGCCTTATGGTTCATCGATCATGATGATCCTCGAAGCTATGGCCGATGGCCAGACGATCCTGTTGCAGGATGATGACGGGCGTTTGGTGTTGTTGAAACCGGATACACTGGAATGCCAATTCCTGCTGCAGGGCGGCGAGGTCCTTTCGGATCCACTCATGTTTAACTTTACCGGCAATGGATACGACCGCTTCTGCTATCGGGGAGAAGATCGCGACCGGTGGGAATATTATTCTCTACAGACGAGGGAGTAATGTCCTGAATATATGCGTTTCAAACAGCGCTTTGGGAGAAGAATCGGTGAAACCGCTTCATTGTCTCCAGGAGAGAAATGAGCAAAAATGACAACCTTTCTCCAAAAAGTATGGAGACAAATGAACAAAACAGGATATCCTCTCCAAGTGTCATCAAAAGAAACTGGAGATGAATTCGGCAAATGAAGATAGTGTCTCCAGAAAAATCAAAGCAAATTTGGAGAGGAAACCCTCCAATTCTGATTTCTCTCCAAAAAGACTCGGTAAAACAAAAAATCGTGCCCATCAGGACACGATTTTTCTTTGCTTTATGCCAGCCCTTTCCGACAGGGCTTGCCTTCGGCCGCCCGCTCGTGGAAATACAATTCCTCAGTGGCCAAGGCCATCTTTGTGACGGAGAACCCGGGGTTTTCCGCTCGCAGCCGCTCCTGAGCGGCTTTTTCTTTTGCGTAGGGATAGATGTACCACGTATCGTCTAAGGTGTTCAGATCCACACAATCCCCGGACTTACCCAGATAATCATACTCGATGTGGCAGGAGTAGAGGGAAGAGACCGGTTTCTCCATCAAGAAAGGATCCCCGTCCACGTCGTTACCGGATACGGTGAACCCGTTCATATCATGGACCAGAGTGCCTTTGCCTAAATAAATATAGCGCTTGGCATTGGGCAGGGTGTCGACCTCGACCGGCAGCGGACCGGAGGAATAGGTGCCGGCCTCGACCTCGGCACGGACGTTCGCCCGCTCCCACTCGTACCAGTCCGGGATATGGGAAAACTCGGTCTCTCCCGAATCCGCGGACAATTCGTTCAAAGGAGACAGAGTCCAGGTCTTGCCGCAGGCATCGCATTTCAATGTGGTGCCGGAGGAGGACATGCGGAATTCGGTTTTACAGGCCGGACATTGATAGAGCACTTTATGCAGGCCTTCTGCCCGCTTTTTATAATGGGTCTTAAGGCCCCGCTCCTTCTGCCAGGCGTAATCATCATACTGGTATGTCTGCACGATGCGGTCGTTGATCTCGTCCACAGACAGTTCTTTCAGATCATCCGGCGTAAAGAGCAGGGACATTTCGGCTTCCGTCGGGCGGATGCCGCGCTTGTGCAGATTCCAGAAAGGTGAATCCACATGGTGTCCGTGGCAGATGAAAGTCACGACAGGTACTTTGAAGATCTTGATCATCTTGCCCAGGGAGGAGGGCAGCACCGCCGTCGTACCGCAGAGGGAGTACCGCGCTTCCGCGTAGATCACGGCCGCGTCCCCATTCTTCAGGACCTGCTTCAGCTGGCGGATCAGGACCAGATCGTTGGTGAACTTGCGTTTGCAGATACAGCCGACATCGCGCAGGAGTTTTTCACGGCCGATGAACCCATCGATGGCCACGATATAATTGGCCCGCTGCGGGAAGATGGCTTTGGTCAGGACTTTGAAATCCAGGAAAGCGTTATGGTTGCAGAGGATGATATAGGGCGGCTTCAAGCCTTCCGTACCATTGTATCGGATCTTCGTGCGGTGCAGCCAGACGTCCGGCGCGCTCAGCAGATAGGTCAGCGGCCGCAGGTACCATTTGGTCCGCACCGGCGGCAATGCCATGTCAAATCGTTCGAAAGCTTTTTGATCCATAGATGCACCACCTTATCCGGCGAACTTGAACAAGTTGATCAGGAAGATCCAGGACAGGCCGTAGTACGTGATGACCGCGATCATATCGTTGACCGTGGTGATCAGCGGACCGGAGGCCACAGCCGGATCGATACCGATCTTCTTGAAGCCCATGGGGATCAAGGACCCCAGAGCGGAGGAAATGATCATGGTGAAGAGCAGGGAGACGCCGATACAGGCGGAAGTGGCGAAGCCCATGTAGATCGGTTTGCCCTTCGCGATGGTGATGTAGAAGCCCACCAGCAGGCAGGCGAAGATGCCCAGCAGCAGACCATTGGTCATGCCGACGCGCATCTCCTTGAAGATGTGATGGCGTTTTTGCTTGCCGGTCAGTTCGCTGTCGGTCAGTGTGCGGATGGTGACAGCCAGCGTCTGGGTTCCGGTGTTACCGGCCATATCCAGTACCATGGACTGGAAGAGAACGATCAGCGGCAGCTGTGCCACCACGTGTTCGAACACACCCACGACGGAGGAGACCAGCAGGCCTAAGCACAGCAGCAGGAGCAGCCAGGGAAGACGCTTCTTGACACTGTTCTTCAAAGGTTCGTTCAGATCTTCTTCTGCGGTCAAACCAGCGAGTTTCGCGTAGTCCTCTCCGAACTCTTCATCGACGACGTCGACCAGTTCGGTCGCCGTGATGACGCCCAGGATCTTCTTGTCGTCATCCAGAACGGGGATGGAGTCCTCGGAATAATCGCGCAGTTCTTCGATACATTCGGCGATCTGCTCCGTCGCGTAGACGTAAGGGTAGGAGGTCATGACCAGGTCTTCCAGGTCGGTCCCCTGACGGGCGACGATCAGGTCTTTCAAGTCGATGGCACCGTGGAAGGCTTCGTTTTCATCGACCACGTAGATGGTGGAAATGTTGTCGTTTTCCGCCGCCTGCGCCACCAGCTCGCGCATGGCCTGTTTGATCGAAAGACCGATGCGGATGCTGATGAAGTTCGTGGACATGCGGGAACCGATCTCGTCCTCATCGTAGGACTGGATCAGATGGATGTCCTCCATGGAGGACTTGTCGATGCGGGGATAGAGGGCTTCGCGCTTTTCCTCGTCCAGTTCTTCCAGGATGTCGACAGCTTCGTCCGCGTCCATGGTCTCCAGAACGTCGGCAGCGGTCTCGATGTCGAGTTCGTCGATGAACGGGGCAACGTTATCGTAGTATGTGAAGAGTTCGGAGACGTGCTCCAGACCGAGGATCCGGTACGTCTTCAGACGGTCTTCTTTGTCCAGGCTCTGCAGGACTTCGGCGATATCGTTATCATGGTAATCGCCCAAACGTTCTCGGATGACGTCGGCGCTTTCATCGCTTTGTATGATCGAGATCAGCTCGTTTTCATAATCCGGTCGCTCCATGATAACTTTTTCTTCCTCAGACATGGTGGATCCCCCTCTCTGTGTAAAGATAAAAAGAGTATATATATTATAACACAGATCGATCCGTATGATAACCCTGTAATGAAAATAAAATCTGTTCAAGTCTTCTTTATGGCCGCAGTTTCTGTTATAATGGATATATCTTTGGTATTACCGGGAGGATACGGAATGCAAACTTTTAAGAAGGCCGTTGCGGCCGGTATGATGATCGGCATCGGAGCTACCGTTTTTCTGGCGGTCGACAGTAAGATCGCCGGTGCGTTTTTCTTCTCCGTCGGGCTGTTCTTGATCTGCTCGTTCGGCATGAATCTCTTCACCGGGAAGATCGGCTATGTACTGGCCAATAAGAATGATCCCAACTGCGCCATCATCTGGCTGGGGAACCTTACAGGCAGCTTCATCACGGCCGGACTGGTGCGTCTGGCGAAACCTGCCTACGCGGAGAAAGCGTTGACCATGGCCGAAGCCAAGATGGCCATGAGCATCCCCGCAGTGTTGATCACGGCGCTGTTCTGCGGTATGCTGATGTACGCCGCCGTCGAGAATTACCGCCGTCATCCGGGGGAGATCAGCGGTATCTTCGGTATCGCCATGTGCGTCACGGCCTTCATTCTCTGCGGGTTCGAGCACAGCATCGCCGACATGTCCTATCTCATTTTCGCATGTCCAGGGTGGGCTGAAGTCCCGCGGTATCTGGGCTTCCTGCTGCTGGTCACGGTCGGCAACGGGCTTGGTGCTCTGGCGCTCAAGTACCTGACGGATTAAGTTGACACATTGCTTTATCATACAGTACAATACACTACGCGAAACACAAGAAAGGCGGAGATTTCCATGGTCAGACGTGTATATGTAGAAAAGAAACCTGGTTTTCGGACCGAAGCAGAGGCGCTCAGGCACGACCTGAAGCACAACCTGAATCTTGCAGGCCTTACGGCGGTCCATGTCTTATATCGATATGATATCGAAGGGCTGTCGGAGGCAACGTATCAGCGTGCCGTCAGCCGCATCCTTTCAGAGGCCCCTGTGGACGATGTATTCGAGGAAACAGTTCCGGGTCTGGAAGAGGAAGGGCTGCTGTTTGCCGTGGAGTATCTGCCCGGCCAGTATGATCAGCGGGCGGATTCCGCCGAACAGTGCATCCGCATCCTGAAAGCGGATGAAGCGCCGGTCGTGCGTTACGCTAAGGTCATCGTGCTCAAAGGCGAGGTATCGGAGCAGGAGCTGGAAGCGGTCAAAGCGTATACCATCAACGCGGTGGATTCCCGCGAGGCAGAACTGGCCAAGCCGGATTCTCTGGATATGGAGTATGGTGTGCCGGATGACGTGGCCGTGGTGGAAGGCTTCCGCGATCTGGATGATGCCGGGGCTGCCGATATGGTGCGGGATCTGGGCCTGGCCATGAGCCTGGCGGATCTCAAGCATACACAGAAGTATTTCCGCGAAATTGAGCAGCGGGATCCTACCATCACGGAGATCCGTGTGCTGGATACCTACTGGTCCGACCATTGCCGTCATACCACGTTCTCCACCGTCATCGAAGGCGTGGAGATCGAGGAGAGCCCGCTGACGCAGCCTTTGAAGGAAGCATTTGAAGAATATAAAGAAGGACGCGCCGTTCTCGGCCGCGAGGAGAAGCCGTTCTGCCTGATGGACATCGCGCTGGCCGCCATGCGGGAACTGAAAAAGGCCGGCAAGCTGACCGACCAGGAAGATACGGACGAGATCAATGCGTGCAGCATCGTGATCCCCGTGGACGTGGATGGAAAAGAAGAGGAGTGGCTGCTGCAGTTCAAGAACGAGACGCACAACCATCCGACAGAGATCGAACCGTTCGGCGGTGCTGCCACCTGCCTTGGCGGCGCGATCCGTGATCCGCTGTCCGGCCGTTCCTACGTCTATCAGGCCATGCGTCTGACCGGCGGTGCGGATCCGACTGTCCCCGTCAGTGAAACGCTGCATGGCAAACTGCCGCAGAAGAAACTGACCAGGGAAGCAGCGAAGGGCTACAGCTCCTACGGCAACCAGATCGGTCTGGCGACGGGCTATGTCAAAGAGATCTATCATCCGGGCTACATGGCCAAACATATGGAACTGGGTGCCGTCATCGCAGCGACCCCGCGGGATAAAGTCACCCGTCTGCACGCGGATCCGGGCGACATCGTGATCCTGCTGGGCGGTCGGACCGGCCGTGACGGCATCGGCGGTGCGACAGGTTCTTCCAAGGCGCATACCGAGACGTCTCTGGATACCTGCGGCGCGGAAGTCCAGAAGGGCAATCCGCCCACCGAACGCAAACTGCAGCGTCTGTTCCGCAATGAAGAAGCCAGCCGCATGATCAAGATCTGCAATGACTTCGGTGCCGGCGGCGTCTGTGTCGCCATCGGCGAACTGGCACCCGGCCTAGACATCGAACTGGACAAGGTGCCGAAGAAATATGCCGGCCTGGATGGCACGGAACTGGCTATCTCCGAGTCTCAGGAGCGTATGGCGGTCGTCGTGGAAGAAAAAGACAGTGACCGGTTCATGGAGCTGGCTGCCGAGGAGAACCTGGAGGCCACCAAGGTCGCCGTTGTCACAGAGCAGCCTCGTCTGGTCATGCACTGGCGCGGTACCACCATCGTCGACATGGCGCGCAGCTTCCTGGATACCAACGGCGCCGCCAGCTACACCCGTGTCGTTACGGAGGCCCCTGCGGCCAAGAAGCCGCTGAGCCTGCCGGAACAGCAGGCGGACAAGTCGTTTACGGAGCAGGTCAGCGCCATCATGGGCGACCTGTCCGTCAGCAGTCAGAAAGGCCTGGTGGAGATGTTCGACTCGTCCATCGGCGCGTCCACGGTCC
>JAFVHC010000150.1 GCA_017474705.1 Bacillota bacterium | reverse complement strand
TCCATGCAGGAGGGCTTCTTCATTGCAGATGCCCTTCACATAGGAAGCATACGGTGTCTCCGGAAGTACCCATCCGTCTACCGTGATATGGTGGATCTGCTGCGTGCCCCACAACAGATCTTTGGCTTTCAGTTTGCGCAGTTCCTTGATATCCCTGACTTTAAAATGCTCTTTCAGCGCCTTTCCGGCCTCATAAGCGTCATCCAGATCAAGGAAAGAATGCGTGGGCTTTGGTGCGGCGGCCGTAGAACTTTCAATGACCGCCCTGCGGAACAGCCCCCGTGCCAGCGGAGACGTGCACAAAGCCGAAACACAGACAGCACCGGCAGATTCGCCGGCCAGTGTCACATGATCAGGATCGCCTCCAAAAGCGGCGATGTTTTTCTGTACCCATTCCAACGCCTTGATCTGATCCAAAAGGCCATAATTGCCCGCTGATCCGAATGCAGATTCATCAGCCAGTTCCGGATCTGCAAGGAACCCGAACACACCGAGCCGGTACGCCATGTTGACCACGATCACGCCTTTACGGGCAAGACCTTCTCCACTGTGATCCTGATACCAGGTCTGTCCATTGGTCAATGAACCTCCATGGATGAATACCAGGACCGGCAATCCCGTCTCTTCCGTGACAGGCTTCCAAACGTTCAGATACAGGGAGTCCTCAGAGACCTCGTCCCTGAAATCATCCTTCATAGTGATCTTATAGTCGTGGAACACAGCGATATGCGCCAAAGATTCCATTATGGCAGGGGTCGGCTTCTGCATGCTCATCGGCCTGAAGTGATCTGCCTTGAAAACGTCGTCCCAAGGCTCCGGATCCTGCGGCGCCTTCCAACGCAGGTCTCCCACCGGCGGTTTTGCATATGGGATACCCGTGTACACTTCCACTTCTTTATCCGCAGTATAAACACCGATCAAACGGCCTTGTTCCACAGTGACGACTTTAGTCGTCCTTGGATCTTTCTCCGGTACCGCCGAACGTGCTTTGACAGGTCCCAGGGAGATATAAAAGATGATCGCAAGACATGCCAGATAGATCAACCAGGCCAGTACATTATACAGCAATGGGCCGCCTGCAACAAGCCGTGGCCATACGAACAAAAACTCGGCAGAGGCGGCGATCGCAAGGATCGCCCCCAATACCGTGTTTCTATTCTATTCCAAAATACCTATTACAAGAAGCGTAAGAAGAATAACGATGAAGATCATGCGTCAAGCTCCTTTGCCATGCGATATACGTGCGTAGCATTGATCTCCAGCTGTTTGCGGCTCAACTTGCCCTCATTCAGCATGCCCATCAGATGTTCATAATCTTTCTTCCCTCCGGGCATGAACAGTTCACCGGAAGCCTTCGCCACAAAACCGGCCTTGGCGCCTTCATACTTCTCGTCAGATGCCATCATGGCAATGACCCAGTCGGTCATCACGATGCCTTTAAAGCCGAATTCGTCACGGAGGATATCCTTGCAGAGATCCCGGCGTTCCGACGTATGAGTGCCGTTCAACAGGTTGTAGGATGTCATGACGGCCTTAGGCTGTGCTTCACGGACGCAGATCTCGAATCCGCGCAGATAGATCTCGCGCATGGCACGCTCAGAAACCTTACTGTTATTGGTATAGCGGAAGATCTCCTGATTGTTCGCGGCATAATGCTTGATGGTCGTGCCGCAGCCCGGATGGTTCTGTACACCGCGGGTGATAGCGGCGGCCATGCGTCCACTGATCAGCGGATCTTCGGAATAGTACTCAAAGTTACGGCCGCACAGAACGCTTCTGTGGATGTTCAGTGCAGGCGCCAGCCATAGCTGGACATGCATCAGTTCCATCTCCGCTCCGACGACGTCGCCGCATACTTCCGCGAAGTCCAGGTTGAAGCTCTGTGCGATCGCGGTCCCGATCGGGATCGCCGTGGCGTATTGATCCATGATCTCAGCGCCACGTTTTGCACGAGGCTTACGATTCAAAATCAACTGGACCGGTTTGGGCAGCATTTCCGCGATACTTTCCGGCAGAGCGGAACCGAGCCCGTGTACACCCTTCTCATCGATATAATACTGCGGAGTCAGACGCAGGCCGGCAGGGCCGTCAGCCATGACCATACTGGGCAGTCCGGGGATATGCTGCGTTGACTGACCGGCGGCACCGGCAACGGAAAAACCTGCAGATCCGATCACGCTCATAAAACCACCCTTGGGATCAAATGCACCGATATTGATCAAGCCCAGCTGCTCATCGGTGAGATCCTGGACGAACGGGTCGATCTCCTATTCACGGTCATATTCGATGACTTCTGTTTCGATAGCATCCGCCTCGATCCAAAGGATCGGTGCGTCAACGACGTCCACCTTCTTCTTGGGTCTGTAATCTGTAAATCCAGGATCACCGAGCGCTCTGCGCACTTTGCGGGTGATGATCTGATCCGCCAGGCGCAGGATCGCGACGGCGGTCGTATCTACACTGTTGCTTCCGACCCGAACGATATAATCACCGGGTTCAAGCACATATGCGGCAAGTTCGGAGCTGTAGGAAGCAAGGTCACGCAGACGGAACTGCACTGCCAGTTCCTCTTTTTCTTCCGGACGCAGAGAACGAGTCTTGGCAAATCCCGCCAGATCCTGATATGGTTGATCCAGTGCTCCATCAGGCTTGGAAACATATATCTGCAGGACTTCCTTGCCGCTGAACGCGCCTGTGTTGGTGACTGCTGCTTTTACAGTGATCAGATCTCCATCTACCGTAACAGTACCGGGCACGATGTCGAACGTCGTATAACTCAGACCGAAGCCAAAGGGGAAATCCGCTTTTGTACCGACAGTATCGAAATAGCGATATCCAACATAGATGCCTTCACGATACTCCGTGTCGCTGCGTTCGCCGAACTGTCCCTCCTGACAGTACTCATCCGCGGCCGCCCAGGTTGTGGTCAGCTTACCGGAAGGATTCTCTTTGCCCAGAAGGATACGAGCCAGAGCAAAGCCTGTCTCTACACCCAATTGGGACAGGACCAGGATATTATCCACATCGTTGAGGACAGGGCTCAGATCCACAGGGCCACCGGCATTGATGACCAGCATGAAGTGCTCGTACTTTTCGTGGATCTCACGGATCATGCGGATCTCCGTATCACTCAGCTTCAGATCGCCCTTCTCGGCTTTTCTATCGCTGCCTTCACCGGAGATGCGGGACAGCACATAGATGGCCGTATCACCTTCCGCATCGACCGGAAGATCATGCTCCGGTTCCGGCATAACGGCTCCCATGCCCATAATGAACACATTCTTGTGCAGTTTTTTAGCTTCAGCCCGCAGGTCCTTCAAAAACTGTTTATGTGCTTCTTTACGCACCTCGTCATAAGCATCGAGCCATTCCTTGGTGGTAAGGACAAAACCGGCCTTTTCCAGTCCCTGCTCGATGTTGATGAAGAAGCGGGAGTTGACTTCGCCGGAACCCGTGCCGCCTTTGATGGTATTGCGCACACCGTTGCCGTACGCCGCGATCAGGCCAGGCTCACGCAGCGGGAAATCGCCCTTGTTTTTCAACAGCACTGTGCATTCCGCGAGGCCTTTGCGCAAAGCTCTTAAATGGTTTTTCTCATACTCGTACATAGTCCTTCTCCTTTT